>CAINWZ010000145.1 GCA_903854725.1 uncultured Bacteroidota bacterium | reverse complement strand
TACCCCCTTTTATTTGGATAGTTTTCATTAATGCTTATTTTTGCACTCCCCTAAAAAGGCGGTTAGAATTGGTAGCTCAGTTGGTAGAGCAATACACTTTTAATGTATGGGCCCTGGGTTCGAGTCCCAGCCAGTTCACAAAGCTCCCCGAGAAATCGGGGGGCTTTTTTGTTTTAAGGCTGCGACGGGAGCTCGCTCACGAAAGCAGACGAGAAACAAAAAAGGCAACGAAACGCGAAGCGGTTCGTTGAAAAGCTTTGGGTAAGGACACCATTCAGGGATGTCGGCGAAGTGTAATGAAGCCGACAATCCCCAAAACAAAAACTCCGAAATCTTACGAAATCGGAGTTTTTTGTGGCTCGGTTCATTGTTCTTAAATTGTATCATCAATTACTAACTATGAACCCTATCAAAATAGCCACCGCACAATTTGAAAATAAAAGTGGCGACAAAGCATATAACCTATCTGTTATAGATGAATTAGCTAGAAAAGCATCCTTTGAAGGTATTGAAGTGCTTTCCTTTCATGAATGTTCTATTACTGGCTACACTTTTGCTTCAAAATTAAGCAAAGAGGAATTTTTAGCAGTAGCAGAATCTATCCCCGATGGAGCATCAATTAAAGCATTAATTAGTATAGCAAAAAAATATAAAATTATTTTATTAGCAGGCTTATTTGAAAAAGACAAGGATGACAATATATTCAAAGCTTATGTATGTGTTGATGAAAATGGATTGATTGCAAAATATAGAAAATTAAGCCCCTTTATCAATAAATATATAAGTGCTGGAAATGAATATTGCATTTTTGATTTAAAAGGATGGAAATGCAGCATACTTATATGCTATGACAATAATATTATTGAAAATGTGAGGGCTACAAAATTATTAGGCGCCGAAATAATTTTCATGCCGCATGTAACCATGTGCACTCCTTCTACTAGACCAGGTGCTGGATTTGTAGATCCTGCTTTATGGCATAATCGCCATAACGACCACATTACACTCAGAGATGAATTTGATAGTTTAAAAGGTAGGGCATGGCTGATGAAATGGCTACCTTCAAGAGCCTATGATAATGCTGTATATGTAATTTTCTCTAACCCCATTGGCATGGATGACGATCAATTAAAAAATGGATGCTCCATGATTATTGACCCCTTTGGAGACATCATTGCCGAATGCAGAACATTTGATGACGACTATGTATCAGCTGAATTAATACATTCTAACATCGAAAAGGCAGGAGGTACCAGATATCTAAATGCTAGAAGACCCGAACTATATAGAGACATTATTGGTAAAGAGCATCATACAGTGCTTAAAGTCGTATGGATGAATAAATAGGAGAAACTTGGAAATTAATTTTATTTCAAAATATCTTTAATAATTTTTACGTGATGATATGTATGTACGCCTAAAAATTTAAAAGTATCTTTTGTATTTAGTTCGCCAAAAATTGGATGGGTGAAATATTGATTTTTTTGGGCTTTAGAAAGCGACATAACACTTCTTCTAGATTCATTGATGTGATTCAAAATGGATTCAGGACTTTGATCTTTTGATGGCACTGTGAAGGAAGGCGCCTTTGCCTTGCCTCTTGGAAATTGATTGAATAGTAAAACAAAAAAAGCTTTTAGGCTAAATTTCTTTTTAAATAAAGCAGGATCTGATTTCATGACAGAACCAACCACACTATTAATGACCAAACAGCTATGAACAATATGCCATCCAACATTACCTTCTGAAATTGCTGTATTTGTTTTTGAATAGTCGTCAACATAAGTTTCTAATTTATTCAATAAACTAATTATTTTATTCATAAGCGTGTTAATTACTTAACCCTTCTATAATTATTTCTGAAATTATATAACATGGAAACATTCCAATCAAAATTGACACTTCCTGCAACATTGGTTCTTATCTCTTTATTAATCATTGACATCAATACAAATGGAGATGTAGCTTTGGCTAACACTACATTAGAGGTAAAGTAATACCCATCCTGATTATCCGATTTTAAATAATATACTTGTGGAGAAAAATTAAAACTATACCCCATGCCTAATGGTATTTTATTTATACCTGCATTAAAATTTACATAATGAATACTCTTTGGGCCATCATCCTGCAAGCCTGTTCCTTTCAAATAATAAATGCCTAAGTTTAAATGATCATTGACTTTATAAGAAGGTACTATTTCTGTTGCGATAAAACGTCTTGCTTGTGTAATTTCCCAGGTTTTACCACTTTCTGTTATTGAACGTAATCCAAAATTATAAGCAGGGTGTATTCCTACATTCATTTTGAATTTTCCTTGATTCATTAATTTATAACGAAACCATAAAATAGCTCCTCCTTTTCGGCCATCAAATGTTAAGCGAATATCTGGATCGATACTAAAACGTCCTCCTCTAGAAAATGAATAACTAAGATTAAAAGCTGGTTTCTTTAAAGAGAATGTGGGAATAATAGATATACCATTATTCGTCATACCAATATTGCCGCTAATATGTAATTCCTTATTAATTGTATCCTGCGAAAAGCTGAATATAGAAACTAATAAAAAACAAATAATAATTAAACGCTTATGCATGAATTGTACAATTTTTGCAAAGGTACAACCATGCATATGAATATTATAAAATATTGAGATAAATTATTATTTATTTTTAAGCTTTTCTGGCATTAAAATTTTATCTAAATGACTTAATTCTACTTCCAATTCCGCTTTAAGTTCTTCAAATACCTTGTAAGAGCCTGCTGTAGGCTTATAATCGCCCGACTCTACTACACGCATTAAAGATGCTAGTTTATTATTTAATTTAATAGGGAAGTTTAAAGGATCTTGTGAACTTTGATTTCGCACTTGATATAAATTTTCTTCTATTTGTGATATAGCAGCTATCAATGCCATCGAAGATTTAGACAACCCTTTCTTACTCGCCTTCGCTTCTTCATTCAATTTTTCTTTGATTCCTCTTATTTTAATAACTGCATCGTTCGCCCTACTTGCTTGATCTCTTATTTGAATTGACAAATTGAATTTCTCTTGCATGTCAGCAATGGTAATATCCTTTACGCGTGGGTCCATTTTAATTTCAAAATTTTCTGTGGCCACTTGATTGCCTGCTGTAATTTTAACTTGATAGTTCCCAGGCACTGCCGTTGGCCCAGTGTAAACAGGCGCACTCCATAAAATCATTCCCTTAAAATTGCTAGCCCCTGGATATTTTAAATCCCATTCAAAAACATTTAAACCATTTTTAATAGTAGGTGGCTTTGGCTTTCGGTCTTCATCATCTTCATCGGCTTCTCCATTTTCTTTTTTACCCTTTGGCAACTCTCCTATAAATGTATTTACCAATTTACCTTGCGCATCTAAAATTTCAATTTTTAAATCTTTCTTAGTGGAATCTAAATAATAATGAAACACTGCTTTTTGAACTGTTCTAACTGCATAGTATGGTTTAAATAAATGCAAGCCAGTTTGAATGCCAGCATCTTTAGTTCTTACTGGAGATATATCATCTAATACATAAATTGACCTTCCATGCGTTCCAATAACAAGGTCTTTTTCTGTTACTTGCAAGTCTGCTACTTGCACATCTGGCAAATTCAAACTTAATGATTCCCAACTGGTTCCATCATTATAAGATACCCATATGCCATGCTCTGTACCCGCATACAATAAACCAGCACGGGTAATATCCTCTCTTACGGCATGAACATAATCATCTGAACGAATTCCTGTAATAATTTTTACCCAAGTTTTTCCAAAATCGTTCGTCTTCCAAATATAAGGTGTGCGGTCATCCATTTGATAACGCTTCGCCGCAATATACGCTGTACCTGCATTAAAATGAGACGCCTCTATAATACTTACCCGTGTATTCTTAGGCATATCTTTTGGAGTAATATTTTCCCAATGCTTGCCACCATCTTTTGTTATATGAATCAAACCATCATCAGAACCTGCCCATATAATATTTACATCTTGATAAGATGGCGCTAAAGCAAACACAGTTCCATAAATTTCAGGACCATTCATATCCCTTGTAATCACTCCGCCACTTACACCTAAGGTAGTTGAGTCGTTATAAGTTAAGTCTGGACTAATTTGCTCCCAACTTTGCCCTTCATTCGTTGTTTTCCAAACATGCTGAGAACAAGTAAATAATACAGTAGGATCTACTGGTGAAAAAACAATTGGATAAGTCCATTGCCATCTTTCTGGTAAAGTCTTTGCTTCCTCTCCTGAAAAAAATCTTGGATATACTTGCACATCTCTTACTTGTCCTGTCATACGATTAATACGTGTTAACAAGGCCCCTTGGCTTCCTGCATAAAAAATGTCTGGATTTTTTGGATCCTGTGTAATATATCCACTCTCTCCTCCACCCACTTCATAAGCAAACCCTATGCCAGGCTTTGTCGAGTTGGTTCTCACTGCTCTATGTCTATAATCCTCGCTAGGTAATGCGACAGTACTATTGTCTTGCTGTGCACCTGCCACTTGATAAGGAAAATCTTTTGTAATGGTTATATGATATAATTGTGCAGTAGGAAAATCTTCATCTGTCCAAGATAAACCTCCATTAGTAGAAACTGCTCCACCGCCGTCATTCGCTGTAGCTAAACGTTTGGGATCTGCTGGATCTATCCATAAATCATGATTATCGCCATGAGGTACTTTAATTTCTGTTTTAAAACTTACTCCTCCATCTGTTGACTTATAAAAATTTACATTCAATCCGTACACTGTGTTTTTATCTTTTGGATCGGCAACAATACGAGAATAATAAAAGGCACGTTGACGAAGCTTTCTTTCATTGTTTACTAATTTCCAATTATCTCCTCCATCATCTGAGCGGTACAAGCCTCCCTCTGGAGATTCTACAATAGCCCAAACACGATTGCCATCCGCAGGCGATACCGCAACACCCACTTTCCCTACTACTGCAGGCATTCCTGGGTTTTTTGAAATCACTTTCCAAGTAGCTCCTCCATCCGATGATTTATATAAAGCAGAAGTACCCACATCTGCCCACATTTTATAAGGTGTTCTATACACTTCCCAAATACTTGCATAAATGATTTCTGGATTCTGTGGATCTATTACTAAATCTTCTGCTCCTGCTTTATCATTCACATACAAAACTTTATTCCATGTTTTTCCACCATCTATTGTTTTAAAAACACCTCGCTCCTCATTAGGACCAAAGGCATGACCGAGTGCTGATACATAAACAATATCTGGATTGGTTGGATGAATTCTTACTCTAGAAATGGATTGCGTATTTTTCAAACCTATATTTTTCCATGTCTTTCCAGCATCAATTGATTTATAAACACCATCGCCTTGCATGATATTTCCTCTAAAAGCAGTCTCGCCAGTTCCAATATAGATAATATCAGGATTGGTTTCTGACACAGCCACTGCACCCACACTTGAACTAGTTAATTGACCATCAGTAACGGGCTTCCAATTCAAACCACCATCGGTGGTTTTCCATAAACCACCACCAACTGCACCAAAATAATATTCCATTTTATTTTTACTACTTCCTGCAATACCCAAAGAGCGACCACCACGATTAGGTCCAATATTTCTCCAGTTCATTCCTTTTAATGTAGTGTCTTTGGTTTGCGCATTACTATTTGCGATCGTAAAACTTGCTAATAAAATAAAAGCAATACGTGTTATGTTTTTCATAGGTAAATATTAAGTGTATCCTGTAATTTACGTATATTTTAAATACCTAAAAAAACGGATTTATTCAACTGAAATATAGCTAGTTAGCATAAAAAAACTCCCCCGAGTAGTAGTCGGAGGAGTTATAGTAGTATAAGATTTCTCGAATGGACAATTACTTTTTATCTACATTCAATTTAATATCCGATAATGAAACAATAGGATCTTTTGGCTTTGCCGCTGCATTCTTAAATACAACGTATAAGTCTTGATTACCATTGGTCTGTGCAATATCCACCATCACACCCGGTCTGTTAAATAGTGATGCCATATCAAATTTTGGCTTCTTTTTAGCAGGTGCAGTCTTGGCTGGAACTGCAGGCTTTTTGCCTCCCTTGCCGCCATTATCTTGTACAGCATTCGCAGCGCTCATCATGGCTGCAAAAGGATCCACAGACACCACTTGTAATTGACCTATTAATTTTCCTGTGGGACTTCCTAGTCTAAACTCAATAGTACCACCAATACATCCTTCTCTAGGATTGGCAGCGACATTCAATTCCAACTGCTTCACACCCGTTAGATCTATATTTTTATAAGCAAGATGTCCATTATTTTTTGGAAGCGCTTTGTATGCCACCACAAACATTAATTCTTTTTTAATTTCAGTATTAGAAATAATATCTGCTTTATTGGGACTTAGATGTGGCGCTTTTAATATAATTACTTTTTCAGTAGTCAAATTATTACTTGATGCGGCTCCTTTGTCGGTATAGGCTGCTCTTAAAATAAGAGAACCCTTCCCATTATCACCTTCTGGAATTGTTTGCGTATGTGCACCTGCCAATGGAAGAGTGCTAATCGTTTTATCTTGGCTATGTAATATATAATTAATGATTGTTTTGGCATCGTTTAATGAAATACCTGGATGCGCTGGCATACTTACTTCACCCCAAACTCCCACACCACCCGTTCTCATTTTTTTAGCTAAACTATCCAAAGCCCAAGCCTCTTTTGATTTATACTTATCGGCAATTTGAACAAACATGGGCCCAATAGATTTTGTATCTAAATGATGGCAGTTATTACAATCACTCTTCCCAATAATATATTGCGCTACTGCATATTTTGTTGACGCATCAACACTTCTTTGTTGTTGTGTTACTTCTGCATAGTCTAACCCTTCTGTTGCATAATCAATACTTACAGCTACTTGATTCGCTGCAATGGATCCATCTTCCTTATCTGTCACAGCCACTTTATAGTCAATGGCTTTGCCAGGAAAGAAAAAGCTTTTGTTACCCGCTAATTCAAAATTAACAGCAGGAGGTTCATTACCTGCAACCACTTGCAATGTTTGACTATTTTTTTCTCCTTTGGTATCGGTTACTGTTAATGTCGCTTTGTATTCGCCGGCAGTTGTCAATGTGATATCCGCATTGGCTGTGCTGAAAACTTGTTCTTTGCCACCTTTTACTGGTGAAACCTTCCATTCATATTTCAATACATCACCATCATAATCAATGGTGCCGTCAGCACTTAAGGAAACTTTAAAAGGTAAAGCTCCTCCTGTTGCACTAGCTTTCGCTTTTACAACGGGACTTCTGTTACCACTATTATATTCAATTCTTACTAATTTAGCATTCTCACTTTTTCTAAACCAGTTACTTCCATATTCTAAAACATATAAATCTCCATCAGGACCAAATTTCATATCAATTGGTTCAATTGGAAGATAATTTGGCAAGAAACGTTCCATCGATTTATAATTTCCATTATCGTCCATAGAAATTGTCATGATCCATCCTCTAGATAAATCTGCAGCTAACCATTTCCCTTCAAAATATGCAGGATAAGGACGCTTTGCATTTTTAAAATCGGATTGATGGTAGATAGGTCCTCCAACAGCACAACGTGAACCAGTGCCCACTTCTGGAAACTTCTCAGACACACCATACGGATAAGAAATGAAAGCAGGTTGCGCTGGCGGAAGTTCGTTTAACCCTGTATTGTTTACTGACTTATTGATTGGCTTAGCTGGATTGTTCTCGTCATGTAATGTATTCGTTACATAATCATAATAAGGATACCCTCTGTTTTCGCCAATAAAATAAGGCCATCCAAAGTTACCCGGTTTTTTTGCTTGGTTTAATTCATCCATACCTGCTTTAGTAGATTTTGTATCTGCTCCAGCATCAGGGCCTACTTCTCCCCAATACAACCAACCTGTTTTAGAATCTACAGAAGGTCTCCATGGATTACGATCGCCCATGATATAAATTTCTGGTCTTGTTTTGGCAGTACCTTTTGGAAATAAATTTCCTTCAGGTATTGTGTACGTTCCATTAGCTTCTGGATGAATACGTAAAATTTTTCCTCTTAAATCATTGGTATTACCTGATCCGCGTTGATCATCCCAACTTGAACGGTTTGGACGCTCATCTGTTTGTGACTTATCTGCAACATTCCCTGTATTATTTCCTACTGTTAAAAATAAATTGCCTTTAGCATCCCATGTCATACCGCCGCCCGTATGGCAACAGCTTTCTCTTTGTGTAACTACTTCTAATAATATCTTTTCAGATCCTTCTACTAACTTATCATTTACTAAATCCCAACGTGTTAAAATATGTTTTGATTCAGTTGGATGTGCATAGTATAAATAGGCCCAATGATTTTGTTCGAAATTAGGATCTACTGTAAAACCCATAAAACCCTCCTCTGCTTCTGAAACAACTCCTTCTGCATTGGTGTATTTTGTATTCACTGAAATTGTACCAATCGTTTTTACCATTTTAGTAATAGGATCAAATTTTTTCAAGGTGCCTTTTCGTTCATTCACCAATACACTACCATCTTTTAATACCTCAAAATTCATAGGCTCATCAAAATCGCCTTCGGCAGTTAATGTCACTGGGGTAAATCGATTGTCATCTGGTTTTGACGAATTGCTCCCATTTTGATTACATGCAAAAAATGCAATAGCTACTAGAAAAATACTAGCCAAGCTTACGATTAAGCTATTTCTTTTTGGAGCATTATTTAATTTCATATTGTTTTATTTATTTGAATTATTAAACAAAGAATTTTGACACTTCTTCATTCGAATAAAAATAGTTAAAACATAATGCCTTAAAGCCATTTCATACTTTTTTAGGATGAATGGTAATGACATTAAATACGAACAATAATTAGTTATAATATGCGCTTGTAAAATATTTATGCCGAAAACTTAAACAGTTTTCTCTAAAACTTAATCGTGTAGCCAATAATAGGTACAGCACTCCTCTCGCCATCAAAATTAAGTATCATGGCACCAAAATCCCAACTTGAAGTAGGCTTTATGTTGCGTAGTGTGGTTAGTAGTATAGTGTTTGCTGTTGAATTGTTCAACAAATAAGCTTCTCCTTGCACCACCCAATTTCGTGCAACCCTCTTGATACCCGCTATATAGCCTGTGGGCCTATTTGACCAACCACTTGTTTTTTCGTGTGCCCATCCACCTCCAAAACTTATATTCGCTTCGGAATCGCCATACGTATATACCACAAATGGAAGTGAAGCAGAAGAAGTTTTGCTACTTGTATTAATCACTAACATTAATCCGCCCACAGCAATATGCGATTTTTCATTTAGCTTAAAAGAATATTTAGCATTAGGTAATAAAGTAGGGTAACCAGATAAAGAAGTAAATAATAAACCGCCCATTCCTACTGAAAAGTTATCTGTTACGCCATATTGTATAGTATTATATTCTAACCATATATTATTCCAATACACTTCACCCTTTGGATGCGGTATAGCAGAGGGACCAAAAAAGTATCTACTATAATGTGGATTACTAAAATATCCATCCTTATTCAATTTTATTGCTTTGACTTTTGAAACACTTTTAATACTAATCCTATCTACTCCAATAGAGGGATTGTTGATATAATAATAAACTGCATTTAGACTATCTAACCTACCACTTCTATTACTGCCATCTTTAATTTCAAAAGAATAATTATTCCCAATGGTTAATTGCTTTACATTTTGAGCCATTGCATTTAGACACCATAAGGAAAAGAATATAAAAAGGAGCTTTTTCATATTTATAATTTTAATATAAGTTACTATTTAAAAAACAATTGACATTGTTAAAAAATTAGTTGGTTGACTATCAGTACAATACTGCTTTCAAAATAGGCTCATTTGTAAAATTATCCAAAGGGAACATAGGTCTTTGTATTTTTTTATACGGAAGTCTTATTAAATCTTGGTCTACTCCTCCAGGCGTGGTGGCCATTATCCAGTCTGCCCTTAAGTCATATAATTCAGGAACCAAGTACCCAATTTTTACAACGACTATGGCAGATTTTCTTGGACTCAAACCAAGTCTTGTAAAATCTGATTCAAGATGATAGGGTTTTCTTTTTTGCGTTACAATAACATGCACAGATCCCACTTTCACCACTACTTCTACCCCTGCATTTATATCCCCGTAATAAATTGATTCCACTATACCTGTTAAACGAACAGGTGGCGCATACCTATGATCAATTGCAGCACCGACTAATGCACTTAACTTTCCACCAACACCCACTTTGATGGCTTCTTTTACAAGTAGGGGTCCTGGAATGGAAGCATAAATTAAGGAAGGGCCTTCTGCAGTTTTAAATTCTTTTCTTTCTAGAATTTTTTGCAATGTCCATGTAACATCTCCTGCTCCACCCGCTGTGGGATTGTCTCCCATATCACTAATTAAATAGGGTTGCTTTTTGCTTGCAATGGCTAAATTCAAACTTTCTTCTAAGCTCGCGGTGGGCGCTACAAAAACAAAATCGTTTCGATACCCCCAAAAACTTTTCGCAAGTGCTTCTGCCGTAGCGGTTACTTTTTGTTTATCATCTCCGGTTACCACCACTGCTGCATGATTACGCGGCGCATCGGCCCATGCATACCCTATCCAAATAGCGGCATCAATAATTCCTTCCTGATTGGTAGCTGCAGGCAATTGTGCATATAAACTTTTTCCGGGTTCAATTCTTGTACTTGTTTTTTCTCCAGGCAAAAGTATCGGAACACCTACCCATGCTTTATAAGCAGGCTTACCTTTTCCATTGGCTAATCTTGTCACTAAGTTTGAAACGGCTCTTCTTTTAGTTTCTATTTCATCTTCATGAGGTGCCATTCTATAACAAGTAATAAAATCGGTATTTCTTGCTAAATCCAATGATACATTACCATGTAAATCCATGGAAGTTGATATTAAAACTTTACTTCCCACCACTGCACGTATTTTTTTTAAGTAATCTGCTTCAGGATCGTCCATGCCTTGTACACTCATTGCACCATGTATATCAAAAAAAATGCCATCATAAGGCATATTTTTTTTGAGCAGTGCAATCGATTTTGAAACCAATGATGCATAAGCCTCTTTAGTAACCACACCACCTGGTAAGGCATGGCCATATAATAAGGGTATCCATGTTGCTTGTTTTCTTATCACTGAATCAGTCTGCAAAAAGGGATAAAATGAAAAAATATCATTGCCTTGACTTGCATGAAAATCTTCTTCATGTGTTAAGGCTGGCGAAAAAGTACTAGACTCAATGGCTAATCCCATAATGGCAATACGAGGTAATTTTTTTATAGCACCGTTGTTCGTTTGAGCAAATACAGTTTCACTCATTAATAACAAGAAGAAAATGAAATAATTTACCATTCCCTTTAATAAAGTTGTAGACTTTTGTTTCATATAATTTTTTATTTTTTTAAGCAGTTCTTAGTTCTTGAATGGCTTTTACAATATTCCCCATCCCCTTTTCTAACTTTTCTGTTTTATCCCAACTATAACCAATACGCATATACCTATCATCTTGCTCGAACCAATGACCAGGCCCGACATAAGTGCTGTACTTATTTAACAATACTTCATGAAATTGTGTAGTATCTATTTGAATGCTTTTTTTGATTCTAGGAAAACAAGCACAACCTCCTTGAGGCTCCACCCATTCCAACACCTCTTGGTTTTGCATAAAATGCTTAAGCACTTCAAAATTCTTTTTAATAGTGGCTTTTACTGGCGCAAATAATTTTTCCTTATTACACATATATTGATAAGCAATTTCTTCATCCACCACCGAATTGGTTATAAATATTTGTTCCTTCGCGGCCAAAAAGGTTTCCATTAGTTTTTTATTTTGGCAAATAATCCACCCCATTCTAATGCCAGGTAAACCATAAGACTTAGACATTGAACTAACACTTATAACCCTATCCGATAAGGTAGCCGCCAAAGGTAACATGGGTATGAAACTCATTTCACGATAGGTTTCATCCATAAGCAAGTAGCTGCCATTGGCCTCCACTAGTTGTATTACTTTTTTTAATGCCGATTCATTGATACTCACTCCAGTTGGATTATGCGGATAAGTAATACTTACAAACTTAGTTGCAGGAGTAAGCAATCTCTCCAATGCTTCGATATCTAATTGATACCCTTTATCAAAATCCATTTGTAAAAAAGAAACATTCGCCCCAATAGCACGTGGCGTTTCTATATTAGTGGCATAATTTGATTTAGCTACAATAACATGATCGCCTTTTTCTAATAAAGAACTTGCTACCATAAATAAAGCAGGCGCTGCACCCGGCGTAAGCAATATTTGATCCGCTTTTAATTGATATTGTGAGGCAATTAATTCCCTTAATGCTGGTTTGCCTAAATGATCCCCATAAAATAAAACAAGATCATTCAATGAAATGCCTAAATCTCCTAAACGTTGATCGGCATAGGAGCTTTCCGATAAATTACAATCAATATTTTCATACCCATAGGTTTCAGGCGCTTCTATTTCAATGGGCATTCTTCTGTATTGCATGTAGTTTTAGTTTAATGAGTATTTACTTGCTATATAAGAGTATGAATTTACTTAAAACCGCCTATATGGCACAAATAGTTATTCTTATGTTTCAAACATTTGCTAATTTTGGCAAAACAAAACAACTATGCAAGAGCAAAATTTCAAAAACCATTCTAAAATGGAACCTGGATATCACTATGTAACGCTTACAGCTATTCTAATTTTTCTAATAGGATCTCTTAATTTTTTAGTCAAAAGCAGTGCAGAAAATAAATATTTAGGTGCTATGTTATGTTTGCTTTCTGTAATTCTTGTATTGATGGCCTGGTATTTACGCATCTTTGCTTTAAAAGCACAAGACAGAGCCATTCGTGCCGAAGAAAATTTTAGACATTATATAGCTACTGGCAAAACCTTTCCAAAAGAATTACGCATTGGCCAAATTATTGCTTTACGTTTTGCTAGCGATGATGAATTCGTAGCCTTAACAGCAAAAGCAGTTGCAGAAAATTTATCCAATAAAGAAATTAAAGGGTTCATTAAAAACTGGAAAGCCGATCACTACAGAGTATAATAAATTAGTATTTACTTATCTCCCTACCGCTGGTATCACTGGTAAACTTTCATTACCCGTTTCATTGACACTTTGAACTGCAAAGAAATAATTATCCTTGCTATAAGGCAATCTCATTTCTAAGCTTTCTGTGTATACTTTCTTTTGCCATACCGGGCTAGTCGTTTCTCTCATTAATATATAGTAACCTTTTACCAATCCTGTTTTAGGTGCTTTCCAATATAAGTAAGTTGAATTTGTTAATTTTTTTACATCTATCTTAACTTCATCAGGAACTGCTGGCGCCTTCGCTAAATTGGCCAAGTTGGCTAAATTCATACTAGTATTTTTTCTGAGGTATTCAAAATCGATATGTTCTATCACATCTCCATATTGTACACCATTCTCAACTCTTATGTCTTGATGCTGACGGGTATAGTTTTCATTCATCTCAGTTATTCTTACTGCAGCAAAACCATTTTCTACAAAAGCAGTATGATCACCTCCTCTTAAAAAACGGTCATTACGATAAATCATCATTACTTCTAAATGCTCTACATAACGCTCCCCTACTTCTTTAACATAGCGAGCCAACTGTCTAGATCTTCCATCGTTCTCTAAACCCAAATTACGAATTTGCATGGCTACTTTTCCAGTATCAGTTACCGATAATCCTTCACTAAAAACACGAATGCGGGTATTGTCCACAATATTAGTTTCATTACTATTATTAGAGCCCATTATATCATTATTCAATACAGCTTCAATTTTCCAATTTTCTTTTTTGGCTTTGTTTGCCATAAAATAGGCGCCTAATAAACCTTGTTCCTCTCCACTCACTGTTACAAAAATTATGGTGGCAGGAAAACTATGTTTACTCATCACTCTTGCACATTCCATTACAGCAACAGTTCCACTTCCATCATCATTCGCTCCTGGAGAATCGCCTACACTATCCATATCATTGGAACGTCTGCTATCTAAATGTCCGCTAATAATAAATATTCTTTTATCATTAGGATCGGTGCCTTTTAAAGTAGCCACTACATTGCCTAAAATGATAGGTCTGTTCACCCTTCTTTTATCAGCGTTATATATTGTTGTATCTATAAAAGCAGACAACCTTCCATTGCTTGACTTTGCATACTCATTAAACCTACTTAATATCCAAACTCTTGCAGCTCCAATACCATTTATAGTACTAGTTTGATTACTTAGTGTTGCCCTTGTGCCAAAACCAACTAGCTTATTCAAATTCTGCGCCAAGCTATCTACACTTATTTCTTTCACCATCGCATCTATCTCCACATCTTTTTTAATGATTTGTTGAGAAAATGAATTAGCTACAGCCCCCATTAAGAAAAGCACTAAAAACATAATTTTGTTCTTCATACATTACTGTTTTAATATTTAAATCTATTTCTTTTTATATCTTATTTTAACTTTTGTCACACCTGATCCCACCATTTCAATTTCTTTGGCGGCAGCTTTTGTTAAATCAATAATTCTTCCTCTTACAAAAGGGCCTCTATCATTAATACGCACTACCACCGATTTATTATTGGATAAATTGGTCACTTCTACTTTTGTTCCAAAAGGAAGCGTTTTATGGGCAGCAGTAATCTTATTTTGCCTATACACTTCCCCATTGGCAGTTGTTTTTCCTTCATAGCTATCTGCATAATAAGAAGCCAACCCCTTTCGAGTAGTATACCCACAGCTGGCTATGAATGAGATTGCAATAAATGAGAAAAGTAATTTTTTAACCACAAAACTAATTATTCTTAGTATCTAAAATTACTGGCGTCTTTCCTCCACCCATTATAATTACTTTAGCATTAGGTGACGTAATAAGACCTTTCATTACTTGAATTTGCTCATATTGCAATTGCTTATCCCCTAATCCAGAACTTATAATTTTTTGATAATCGGCTATTCCTTGCGCTTCCACTCTTTTACGTTCTGCCTCTTGCTTCTCTTTTTGCAAAACGAATTGCATTTTTTGCGCATCTTGCTCTGCCTTTATTTTATCTTCTATAGAGGCTTTTACAGTGGCAGGTAACACAATGTTACGTACAAGTAATTGCTCCAAGACTAAACCACGAATTTTTAAATTCTCTTCTATGGTTTTAAAAATTCTACTTTGAAACTCATCTCTTTTTACTGAGTATAAATCTACAGCAGTGTAGTAAACGGCATTGTCTCTTATTTTTGTTCTCGTAATAGGTCTAACTATAATATTTTTAAAATCTAACCCAATTTCTCTTACAATTTTGGGTGCTTCAGAAGATTGAACTCTATATAATACTGTTAAATCAATAACTACTTCTAGTCCATCGGCTGTTAAAACTCGAATGGCATCATCTCCTGCCACTTCACCTTCGGCATGCACTCCACTCATTGTATAATTTTGTGTTCTTACATCTATTGGACTTATTTTCATTAATGGATTTACAAAACTCAACCCACTTGTAATAACATCATCTTGTACTTTTCCAAACAAAGATTTCACTCCAATTTCACCAGCATCTATTTGTTTAATACAAGAAGTAAGTACTCCTATTATTATAACCACCATCCCAATACTGCGAATAGTGCCTTTGTGAATAGTGGTAGGTAGATTCAAATTTTCAACAGCACCAGCTGCAAAAAATAAAACAATTCCAATTAATATAAATATCATAAAATAAAATTTAGCTTACTGTATATAAGCATATAGGGATTGACAATTTTGTCTACCTAAAAGTACAATATATTTAGGTAGCTACCCCACCATTTCTATGCACAACCTGCGCCACCACTGTTAAAAAGTTTGGCAGAATATGCTTTATTTTGAATAAATTAGCGGTGAATAGATAGTAACTATACAAATCAAAACCCTTCGATTCATCTTTCAAATTAACTTATGAAAAAAAATAGCCTCTTTTTAGCCCTTCTCCTCTTGGCTAATAGCCTACAAGTAACTGCACAAATCAACCCTAATTGGAACTCGATTTTTGCAAAAATTAATAAAGAAGTGCAAGAAAATTCAAATGCTTATACCTCTTTAAAAATTGCGTCTGAAACTATTGGCCATCGTTTAACTGGTTCTGCCAATGGAAAAAAAGCCGAGCAATATGCTTATGACTTACTTAAATCATATGGCTTTACCAACCTTCGATTTCAACCCTTTGAAGTAGAAAGCTGGAGTCGTGGAACCTTAGCGGTTACCATTGGTGGTGATGTCAAAAATTTGAAAACAATCAAATCGGTTTCTTTAGCGCACTCTCCTGTTAAAGTGGATGTAACATTAGAAGTAGTTGATATGGGTAATGGTGTCGAAGAAGATTATGCTGCAAATCCTACTAAAGTAAAAGATAAAATTGCCTTGGTATATTTAGGTGTTTTGCCAGGCTCCAAACCAGGCACTCCAGGTTTACACCGTTCTGAGAAGACTGCGATTGCTACTAAATATGGTGCCAAAGGAATTATTGTTATCAATACACCTCCCAATGGTGTATTACTAACGGGTACTGCTTCTGTTACAGGTAAATTAATTCCTATACCTGCAGTATGCGTGGGTAAAGAAGATGGTATGATTTTAAAAGAGCAATTAAGTACAGGTAAATTATACAGTCATATTAGTATGACAAATTTTTCTGGTATGATTAAAGCGCGCAACGTTGTGGCTACTTTAAAAGGAAAAACTTTGCCTAACGAAAAAATTGTTATTGGCGGTCATTTAGATAGTTGGGATTTAGCCACAGGCGCCATTGACAATGGTATTGGCTCTTTCTCTGTTTTAGATATGGCTAGAACTTTTAAAAAATTAAACCTATCTCCAGCTCGTACCATTGACTTTGTAATGTTTATGGGAGAAGAAGAAGGTTTATTAGGATCAAGAGCTTATGTAGATGATGCCGTTAAAAATAAAAGCATTGATCAAATTAGATACATGCTTAACTATGATATGAGTAACGACATCAAAGGTTATTCAACTAGCGCAGAAGATAGCAAGGAATTATTTAGTGGTATTGGTGCTATAGCACATGACATTGACACTTCTTTTACTAATTTATTTAGAGCAGGTGCCGGATTACATAGCGATCACCAACCCTTCATGTTACAAGGTGTTCCTACTGGCGGTGGCGCAGGTGGCGGACTTCCCAAAAATGCAGGGCCTTGTTACCATGCCGATTGTGATGTATTTAGTTTAGTAGAAGAAAGAGGTATGAAAAACACAGTTCGTTTTGGGTCTATGTTATTATATGGTGTGGCAGATGCTGCCGAAATAAAATCTAAACATTTTACAGATGCTGAAACAAAAGCTTTTTTAATTAAAAATAATTTAAAAGAACCCTTACAAATTGCTGGCGAATGGCGTTGGAAAGATTAATAAAAGCATCATTAATATAAGTTACTATTTGTAGCAAAAAATGCCCCCATTAAGTATTTAACTTTTTGGGGGCATTTTATTTCAAAAGCTTTTTATAAATTTTGCTAGCTAATTTTAATCTTTTGTGCTCCTCCATGTAAAACAAAAGATTTCCCTTTCCATATAAATACACCACCCACTTTATTAGGCAAAACAATCACCGCTTCCACCCCCTCTTTTAATGCTTTAGTTATTTCAACCTCTATCGTTCCATCGGGATGTGGCATACTTGCTTTTACATGTGTAAGCGCTCCTAAGGCTGGCTCTATTTTGACTGCCGAAAATCCAGGCTGTGTTGGAACGATTCCACAAATAGTAGCAAAAAAATCATAATTAGGACTTGCACTCCATGCATGACAATCGGATCTGGTAGGATCTGGATTTTCTGCAAAAGTAGTAAGGCCATTTGCAATCATATCTCGCCAAGGTTTTAATTCTGCATAATAGCTATTGGCCATTCCTGCTTTTTTCAAAGCCTGGTTTAAATAAAAACGATAATAAAAAGTAGCTTGACTTAAACTCGTATCTCTTAACACATTTTCCATAACAATTTTTTGTTTACTTGCTGGAACTGCGCCCGTTAAAACACCCATAATACTTGCATGTTGACTATACGCTTTCTTATCTGGCGTATTAGCCATTAAATTTTTACTTAGGTTAAAGCATTTGGCATAAGTAGCTACACTTAATCTATTAGCAAGGTCTTCATAATGTTTTGCTTGCTCTACTTTTCCAAATTGTTTAAATAATTTAGCTGCTTGTTGTAAAGTAGCCACATATTGCAAAGTCACTACAGCGGAATTTCCATCAGTAGCTCCATCAGCTACTCCATTTTCAAAAGATAAATTCCAATCCACAAAACTCCACCACTTCATGGGGCCCAACATTGCTTTTTCTTGTTCTATTTTTTTCTCATACCAATCTAACACGCCTGTTATAGGCACCATAAATTCTGCAATAAAGGCATCATCTTTTCTATGCATCCAATAATCATATATCATCGATACCCAGTATAAAGAAAAAGTAGGGATTACTTGTAGACGACTACTTGGATATCTTCCTTGCGTTAATCCTTCAGGAACTCTTGAATGATAAAAATCTATAATTGCTTTGCGCATTAATCGATCATCTCCTGTGACATATAAAGAAATCAAAGATTGAATTCTAGTATCTCCTTCATACTGCAGTTGTTCATAATAAGGACAATCAAAATAAGTTTCTCCAGCACATGATTGTGCAGTGCGCCATCCAATATCCCAAATCTGTTGCAACGATGCATCATTACTGGTAAAATTTGCTTTGACTTCGAAAGGATAGCCTGTGGCCATGCCATAAAAATCATTGATTTCAATAGGATCTTCTTTTACTGTAATATCTACTTGGATATATCTATACGTTCTAAACCAAAGGGGTCTGAATGTTCGATTATTAGATCCATCTGCAACAAACACATCGTAATTTCCATTAATGGTTTTACCTGCTATGTCGGACCTATTTCCTTTATCTCCTTTTTTATCAAACAAAGCTTCTGCATAAGTAATTTTTATTTCCGCATCTTTTCCGCCACTCACTACCAAGGTTGGGTAGGCAACGGTATTAAAACTTTGATCAAATAATAAACTAATAGTAGTATTTGTTCCACTTTTTTTAATGGCTGCATTTCCTGCTGCAAAACTAGTATTCACTATTTCTCCATTAATTTTCCGAAGCAAATTAATAGATTGCTTTCTTTCAAACATTTGAGGAATAATACTAGGTTTCAGTGTCCATAAATTATCAGTGCCATACCCCACAGATGCGGGACTTGCAATTGTTTTAGCATTTACCCATGAGGCATCATTGTAATTATTTTGCTCCCAGCCCCATGGATATTTACTAGCTACTACACAATCTCCAGGGCCTACTACCATATAGGTTCTTAACTTTTCTCCGTTGTTGGTGGAACAAGGTAAATAGGCTTCGTCTTTTAATACTTTCCATTTACTATTGGTGTTTGCTATTTTTTCTGCGTCTCCATTACCTTGTAATAAAAAAGCAGTTTGATTGGAAATTTGTGCCACAGGTGCATACACTCCCATATTCCATACCAAGGCAGCAATGGTATTATTGCCTTTTACTAAATAAGAAGCAATGTCGATGGTTTCGTAATACCAATTATATAAATCGCCGCGTGCAGGACCACTACATACTGCTTTACCATTTACAAATAATCGATATCGATTATCGGCAGAAACATTCACCACAAAGGAATTGGGTACTTCATTTAATGTAAAGCTATTTCTGAAATGGTATACTCCATATTCTTTCGCAGGGGTATTAGGTGCTGCAATCCAATTGGCCGACCAATTGCTTTTTAATAAAGCAGGATTGATGAGTTTTGAATTTTGAGCCAACAAGGTGGAGGCTGAAAAAGAGAATATGAAAAACAAAACTTTGATTCGATAGTCAATTCTATTAAGCATAATAAAAAATATTTAAATTACTATTATTTTGAAAATTTTAAAACCTATCTCCTTTACTTCATATAAACAGTCTTACCTGTTTTAGCCGATTGAATAGCCGCTTCTAAAATTCTATTCACCATCACATTGTTTTCAGTAGAATACAAACCATAAGGTTCTATTTTCTCCGTGCCTCTTAATACTGCATGTAAATAAGAGAAGGGGTCGGTGAATACATGTATATCTTTTTCAG
>CAINWZ010000144.1 GCA_903854725.1 uncultured Bacteroidota bacterium | reverse complement strand
AATCTTTTTCCTTTAGCTGTTTTTTTATCTCCTCTTCCCATATTCTTGTTTTTTGTTAATTGTTGATTGGACAGCAAAAATAAAAAAACCCTCGCACATACGAGGGTTTTTTTTCAAAATCTTGTAATTAAGCGATTTTAGACACTAAAACTATAATTTACCGCTCAATTCTTTACCTGCTTTAAATTTAGCAACTTTTTTAGCTTTGATTTTGATAGCAGCTCCAGTTTGTGGATTGCGGCCCATACGAGCAGCACGCTTAGAAACCGAGAATGTACCAAATCCTACTAAAGTTACTTTGTCACCTTTTTTCAAGGCTTTTGTAACTGCTTCGATAAATGCGTCTAAAGCTGCGTTAGCTTGTGTTTTTGCGATCTCTGCATTGTCAGCAATGTGAGCGATCAATTCTGCTTTGTTCATAGATGTGTTTTTTATAAGTTTAAAACGATGTAACAAATTTATTGGGTTTTATCAATTGAAAAAATAATTTTTTTAAAAATTGATTTTTATTTTTCCCTTGAAACCCTTAAATAGTAAGGATTTCAAGCAAAAACTGGTAATTCGTTAGTTTAAGAGATTGGAGTAAAAATCAACGAAAGCCTTATTGGTATTGAGTTTCATTGATAATTGGCTGAAATATAAGCCAGCCTTGGGTTTCCCGCTTTTAAAGTATCCACATTCAATTCACAATTTGCATTTCGGTGCAAAAATAGTAGCATTTTTCACCCCAGGTAAGCTGTACTTCCTTTAAATGGGCACTTGCGTGTAATTGTTGGTACGACTGCCATAGCTCCATGTTGGCACAATAAAGTTGTAAAGTATAAGTGGGAGATTGGTCGGCTTGAACACTTATTTGATATAATTTATGTTCTGTAAAACATTGACTCTTCATTACAGAGGGAACAAAAGTATTTTTTATCCATTCAAGCCATTGAAATTCTAGGCTTGGTTCAATTTGAAAACTAATATTATATACTTGCATGTAAAATATATTTTATAATTCTATAACAATTGGGCAGTGGTCACTGTGTTTAACCAAAGGTAGTATGGTAGCGGTTTTTAGCGTTTTCGCTACAGCTTCGGTTGTACATAAATAATCAATGCGCCATCCTTTATTTTGCAATCTTACACTGGGAAATCTTTGACTCCACCAGGAATAGCCACCCGTTGTGGTGGGATTTAATTTCCTATAACTATCTACCCATCCATTTTTTAAAAAAGAATCCATCCATGCTCTTTCTTCAGGTAAAAAACCAGAAGATTTTTTATTTCCTTTAGGGTCGTGAATATCAATTTCTTGGTGGGCTATATTATAATCGCCCGCTACAATAATTTTTGACCTAACTTTTTGTAAGTCGTTCAAATAGCTTTCAAATTCTTCCAGCCATTGGTATTTATAGGTTTGTCTTTCGGCTCCACTGGTCCCAGAAGGGAAGTAGGCGTTAATGATGGTTAAATCACCCAGATCTACTCTTATAACCCTGCCTTCCGCATCGCTCATCTCAAAACCGCTACCAGTTTTCACTAGCGTTGGTTTCTTCTTACTAAAAACGGCAACGCCGCTATACCCTTTTTTTTGAGCTGAAAACCAGGAAACATGGTAGCCTAAGGAAGTAAATAAAGAAAGGTCAATATCGGTTTCGGCGGCTTTTGTTTCTTGTACGCAAAAAACATCCACTGGATATTCTTTAAGCCATTCAATGAGACCTTTTTTGATAGCTGCCCTTATTCCGTTAAGGTTATAACTTACAATTCGCATGCAATAATTTTATTTAACCTGGTTGTTGAAATATTTCTGAATAGGCTATTAGTAATAATAATGAATTTAATGCAGGTGTTGCATTTTCTTTCAAAACCATTTGAGTAGGCTTTTTATTTCCGCTTATAACCATCACCATGATTTTGTCAATTAGAATGGTGGTAATATTATTTTCATAATTAAGTTGAATAGAGAAATCGTGGTTTAGTAATTTACCACTAATCACCCTTGATTGAACAATGGGTTGTTTGGCAAAGAAAGTGCCTAATGGGGCACTGTGGCTGGAGTCGTATCCATTGTATACAACATCAGGGTTATAAAATTTATTTTCTTCGTTCACAAAATCTTTCACTGCAAAATTACCAATACTGTCTTTTTCTTTATAAATACGGTGTAAGGCTTCTGGTAGAAATTGTATCGCAAATTTTGGGGTTTTACTATCTCCTAAAGTGGGATCTGTATTAAATTCAATATACGAATCTAGGGAATAATCGATATTGTTTTTAATATCTCTTAAGGGCTGCATGACTTGATAGTATTCATTTTTGCTAAACACCGGTCTCGTTTTTCTTATAATTTCTACAATGTCTTTGTATGGGTTGTTTTCGGATTTATCCTTGTTGTTTATCTTTTTCAAAACAGCTGGCGGTATTCTTATTGCATGCAGTCCTGCATTGTCTACGAAAGAAATAAACTTTTTGCTTGTATCAAATAATACTCTAGGCATATTGTGCACAAAGGGCATCCAATAATTATCTGTAGCGTAGGCCGCTGGAATTTTGACATCTATAAAATCTATATCGTCTCCTTCCGCATCCAAATAGTTCATAGCCTTTGTAATCGCGTTAAACATTAGATTGGGCATACTAGCAGAGGACCTAATGGTATAGCCTATTCCCAAGGATTCAATAGGGGTAAAGCCCAGCATTATTGTTTTTTGAAAAATACGCTCTTGCTTTAGATTAAATATTGAACAGGCAATAAACCAAACGGAATGAATACTGTCTTTTTTTTCTTTGGATAATTTGACTAAATCATTCTGGTAAGCAAATTGGGGGTCCATTTCATAAATTTCTATATAAGCATGATAGGGAATCTGAATACTATTCGACCAATCAATTTTTATTTTACCCGCCTGAGTTAGTTTAGTAAGCGATTTTGTTGTAGTAGTATAGCTTTTATCTCTTTGCATTTTTAGCGTGACAAAAAGACTCGTATCTAATGTTTCTAAAATAGGATGGATGTTCGATGGAATTTGCCAATAACTAGCCGTAGGGTTTAAATAAGAGTAAGCTTGTATTTGCTCAACTACAACTAATGGCATTGAAGTATTTTGAGACCATCCTTGGAAGGAGCATAGTAAAGAAAAAACTATAAATTGAATGGCAATCAACGGCTTCATAGGTCGTATAAAATGTTATGTCAAATTTAGCTTATTTAAAGTACTATACTTCAATATTTATTCTAACTTCAATAGTATAGAATTTGTTAAAAATTCGAAGAACTTATGAAATTAACAGAAAAGCAAAGAATTATTCCTGCCTTTAAGCAGTATGACCTAGAGGGACCCAAGCCCAGGGTGAATGAATTTTTATTTGCCCTTCAAATTTTCATTCAATTTATTAAAGGGTTTAGAACCCTACATTTTGTGGGACCCAGTGTGACTGTTTTTGGTTCGGCAAGATTTGATGAAAATCATGTTTATTACAAAATGGCTAGAGAAATTGGAAAGCAAATTGCTGGACTAGGATTAACGACTATGACAGGTGGTGGGCCAGGCATTATGGAAGCAGCTAATAGAGGTGCTTTTGAAAATGGGGGAACATCTATAGGTTGTAATATTAAACTTCCTTTCGAGCAAGCTCCGAATCCTTACACACAAATATCCCTCACTTTTAATTATTTCTTTATTAGAAAAGTGTTGCTCGTAAAATATTCTTATGCTTTTATTATTATGCCAGGAGGTTTTGGCACACAGGATGAATTTTTTGAAACCCTCACTTTAGCACAAACCAAAGTCATTAATGATTTTCCTATTGTAGTCATGGGTAAAGAATATTATGAACCTTTTAACCATTGGATGGATCATATGATTGAGCAAGGCACGATTTCGCCAGAAGATAAAAAATTCATGTTATTCACCGATAGCGTGGACGAAGCCATGGAGCATATTAGTAAGTATGTTCGTAAAAATTATGTGGTGAAACCCCGCAAGCGTTTGTGGTGGTTGTTTGAAAAAAATTAAATAAAAAAAAGGAACTTATTGCTAGGTTCCTTTTTTTCGATCAATATTTAATAAAGTATAATTCTTTAAAGTTTCATTAGTCAATCACTGGCTGCAACCATCTTGTAATATATTCCAATGGTTTGTCTTTTCTATTTGCATAGTCAATTACTTGATCTTGCTGTATCTTACCTAATCCAAAGTATTGACTTTGTGGGTTTGCAAAATACCAACCACAAACACTAGAGGCTGGATACATTGCTAAGCTTTCTGTTAAACTAATGCCTGTATTTTTTTCAGCGTCTAATAAATTAAACAAGGTATATTTTTCGGTATGGTCTGGACAAGCCGGATAACCTGGAGCAGGTCGAATGCCAACGTACTGCTCACTAATCAATGATTCATTGCTGAGTGCTTCATCTGCGGTATATCCCCAAAATTCTTTTCTAGTTTTAGCATGCAAATATTCGGCGAAGGCCTCTGCTAATCTATCGGCTAAGGCTTGCAAGATAATTTTATTATAATCATCTAAATTTTCTTCAAAGGCTTTGATATGTTTTTCAATACCATGAATAGTAACTGCAAAGGCGCCGATAAAATCTTTTTTATTTTCTGTAGCAGGGCAAATAAAATCAGCTAAAGAATAATTCGGTTGACCCGCTGTTTTTTTAGCTTGTTGTCTTAAAAAATGTAACCTTACTTTTTCTTTTTCATTGTCAACGATTACATCATCATTGTTGGCACTTGCTGGCCAAAATCCGATAGCTCCTTTAGCGGTTAGCCATTTTTCTTTAATGATTTGCGCTAATAACTTCTGTGCATCTGCATATAATTTAGTGGCTACTTCTCCCACTTTTTCATCCGTTAAAATGTCTGGAAAGTTTCCATGTAATTCCCAAGCAATGAAGAATGGTTTCCAATCTATGTATGGTGTAAGTTCAGCTAAGTTGGTAATTTCAATGGCTTTGTTGCCTGTAAAACTTGGGGCAGTGACTGAAAAATTTGTCCAATCAATTACTGCTTTATTTTTTAGTGCTTCTGGATAAGAAAGCGATTGTTTGGTTGTTTTTTTATTGTCAAAATCTGACTTAAGTGAAACGTATGATTTTTCTAATTCTAATAAAAAGGGCGCTTTTTGATCTTTGTTTAATAAGGAGCCTGCAACCGTTACACTTCTTGAGGCATCTAGTACATGTATAACTCCCTCACCATATTCGGGTGCAATTTTTACTGCCGTGTGCATACGTGATGTAGTGGCACCGCCAATCATCAAAGGAATATTCATTCCTCTTCTTTTCATTTCTTTGGCGATATAAACCATCTCGTCTAATGAAGGAGTGATTAATCCACTCAATCCAATAATGTCCACTTCTTGTTTTTGTGCTTCTGCTAAAATTTTATCTGCAGCAACCATCACCCCTAAATCAATAATTTCATAGCCATTACATCCTAATACTACACCTACAATATTTTTTCCAATATCATGTACATCTCCTTTTACGGTAGCTAATAATATTTTTGCTGGACCCTTGCTTGCACTATTTGGATTAATGGAAGCTAATTTTTTTCTTTCTTTTTCTGCTTCAATAAAGGGCGTCAAAACAGCCACGCTTTTTTTCATCACACGTGCGCTTTTAACCACCTGTGGTAAAAACATTTTACCCGATCCAAATAAATCACCCACTTGATTCATGCCCGCCATCAGCGGTCCTTCAATAACTTCTAAGGGTTCGCTGTATTTTAATCTTGCTTCTTCTGTATCGGCATCAATGAAATCGGTAATACCATTAATTAAAGAGTGTGCTAGTCTTTCTTCTACAGTACCTTCTCTCCAAGCTGCACTTTTAACTTCAACTTTTCCTTTTGCTTTTACGGTATCTGCATATTGTATTAAAGCTTCTGTAGCTTCATTGTTATCGTTGTTTCTATTTAAAATAACATCTTCACATAAATTTCTTAATGTAGGTTCAATTTCATCATATACCTCTAACTGACCTGCATTAACAATACCCATATCCATACCAGCTTTAATTGCATGGAACAAGAATACTGCATGGATGGCTTCACGCACTGCATCATTTCCTCTAAAGGAGAAGGAAACGTTTGAGACACCACCACTTACTTTTGCTAAAGGCATTTTTTGTTTGATCACACGAGTAGCTTCAATAAAATCTACTGCGTAATTATTATGCTCTTCAATACCGGTAGCGACTGCAAAAATATTGGGGTCGAAAATAATATCTTGTGGATCAAATCCTACCTGGTCTACTAAAATTTTATAAGCACGGTCGCAAATTTCAATTTTACGATCCTTGGTGTCGGCTTGACCTTTTTCATCAAATGCCATTATAATGACAGCTGCTCCGTAGGCTTTACATATATGTGCTTGTTCAATAAATTTAGCTTCTCCCTCTTTCATCGAAATGGAATTCACGATACACTTTCCTTGTACACATTTCAATCCCGCTTCAATAATTTCAAATTTAGAACTATCAATCATGATAGGAATCTTGGCAATATCGGGTTCGCTCTGTATTAAATTTAAAAAAGTAGTCATTGCTAAAACACCTTCTAATAAGGCATCATCCATATTCACATCAATAATTTGTGCACCACTTTCTACTTGGTTACGTGCTACAGATAAAGCTTCTTCGTATTTATTTTCCTTAATAAGTCTTGCAAATTTTTTAGAACCTGTTACGTTTGTTCTCTCACCAACGTTTACAAAATTAGTTTCGGGACGAATCACTAATGGTTCTAGTCCTGCTAATCTTAAAAAAGGTTTTATATGTATTATTTCTTCGCTCATAAGTTAAATAGTTGGGTCTTGAATAGGAAGAGATCTTGGCGTAATATTTTTTACATTGTCTGCCATATGTTTAATGTGATCAGGAGTGGTTCCGCAACAGCCACCTACAATATTTACAAATTTATTGTTAGCCCACTCTTCAATAAAGTGCGCTGTTTGATGAGGTTCTTCGTCATATTCTCCCATTGCATTGGGTAAGCCCGCATTGGGATAAGCCGATGTATAACAAGTAGCTATTTGTGATAATTCTTCGATATGACTTCTCATTTCTTGCGCACCTAAAGCACAGTTTAAACCAACACTTAATGGTTTGGCATGTGCAATTGAAGTATAAAATGCTTCTAAGGTTTGACCGCTTAATGTACGACCTGATGCATCGGTAATAGTACCACTTATCATCATGGGTAATTCAGGCTTTCCTGCTTTTCTAAAAAATTCTTTCACCGCAAAAATGGCAGCCTTCGCATTTAAAGTATCAAAAATGGTTTCAATTAAGATAACATCCACACCTCCATCCACTAAGCCACGAATTTGTTCAGTATATGCGACTACTACTTCATCAAAAGTTACTGCACGAAAACCTGGATTGTTTACATCAGGCGATAAGCTTAATGTTTTATTAAGTGGTCCGATAGAACCTGCAATATATTTTTCAGTGGCGCGTGGATGTTT
This sequence comes from uncultured Bacteroidota bacterium, assembly GCA_903854725.1. Classification (GTDB taxonomy): domain Bacteria; phylum Bacteroidota; class Bacteroidia; order Chitinophagales; family Chitinophagaceae; genus Sediminibacterium. The sequence goes on along the minus strand of CAINWZ010000144.1, from coordinate 61,515 downwards.
TGATTTGTATTGTCGAATAGCTTCTTGCACACATTTTGCAGCTGCAACATTTAATTCATAGGCTAGCGCTTGCATGTCGTAATCGGCCATGGCAATAGAGGTACTACTGAATGTATTGGTTTCAATAATATCTGCACCCGCTTCTAAATATTGTAAATGAATACCACTGATGATGGCAGGTTGGGTAATACACAATAAGTCGTTATTCCCTTTAAGATCCGATGGCCAGTTGGCAAAACGGGTTCCGCGATAATCTGCTTCCGTTAATTTATGGCGCTGAATCATGGTACCCATGGCACCATCAATAACCAAAATTCTTTTTTTGAGTGTCTCTTGAATTGACATAAATATTTTTTTATGCATGTATCCAAAAGAAAATAGAGCAACTAATAATACTATTTGTAAGTGGGGGAGGTGTAATAGTATCGTTTATTAGTTCTTTTTTTTCCTTTCGGAAGGCAGGTTGAACAATAAACAAATCCGCCTGCAATGCGGTGCAAAGGTAATACACTATTGCTTTGTAGCCAAATATTGCAGTTTTTATAAAGAAGCCTCTTAAGGGAGGTAGGCGGCCTTAATATCAATATTAATTTTATCAGCTACAAGTTTTATCAAGATACCCCCAATTTTAAAATCTTTAAGGGTCACCACAAAGGTTGCTGAGGCGGTAGGTATCCCGTCTTTAATCTCTATTATACCTGTAGTTTGTATGGCTTTATTTACCCCATGCACTTGCATAGTGCCTGAAACGGTAATAGGATACCTGCCATCTTTTGCGAAATTGACGCTTTTAAAATTGGCAATTTGGCCATTAAAAAAGGCGCGTGGAAATTTTTCACTTTCTACATATTCTTCATTAAAATGCTTTTGCATGTCTGACATATCAAAGGTGAAATCTTTCATGAGCATAATGAAACTCAAATCACCATTGGATTGTAGACGACTTACTACTTCTTTATTCACGGCGTCAATATCTTTATCATCAGCTGCAATAAAATGTACGATTGCATTTTTAGTACTGTAATTTTTTTGTGCCCATAGGCTGTTGCCTAGGCTACATAGTAATAATAAAAGTAAAAGGCGATTCATTTGTCAATGTTTAAACATCAAAACTACTACATTCGATGTATTTATCCTATTTTATGTACTGCTGAATAGGTTGTCTGTTGGAAATACTTTTGCCAAGGGTCATTTCATCGGCATATTCTAATTCGCCTCCAAAAGCAATACCTCTTGCGATGGTAGTAATCATACAGCTGCTTGGGCCCAGCTTTTTTTGAATATAATAAATGGTGGTATCGCCTTGAATATTTGGATTGAGGGCAAAGACCAATTCTGTTACTTTATCTTTCTTAACTCTTTCAATCAAGGGTTCAATGGTTAGTTGTTCTGGGCCAATTCCATCCAATGGGGAGATGATGCCGCCTAATACATGATATGTACCATTAAACTGTTGTGTATTTTCAATGGCAATAACGTCTCTAATATTCTCTACTACACAAATCGTGTTTTTCTGTCTGCCTGAATTAGCGCAAATAGAACAAATGCTGCCATCACTAATATTATAACACTTTTGACAGAATTGAATTTCCTTGCGCATTTTTTTTAAAGCCTCGCTAAAATGATTGGTAACCTCCTGCTCCTGTTTTAATAAATGTAAAACCAATCGCAAAGCAGTTTTTTTACCAATGCCTGGAAGCTTGGCAAATTCTGCCACCGCATTTTCTAATAAAGTAGAAGGTAATTGCATGTCGATTAAGTAGGTGTAAAATTACTTATTTAAAATCAAATTAAGTTCATTCTCCCAGTTGGCCTTTATATTTAGTGGAATAGGTAGCCATTTTACAATTTCAGGTTGTTGTTTTTGTTTGCCATAAAAAGATCCGGTATCCCATTTGCCGTTATTATTATTGTCCAATAAAAGTTTAAGGGAATACTCGCCTAGCGGCAGTCTTGGAATACTTAATAAGCTAGAAGTAATAGGATAGCTAAATTTAACTTTATCGTCTTGTGTTAATTGTAAAATGGGATGTGTCAAATTTTCATAACCACTCATACGAATGGTGCAACTATTATAAGCATATTCTGTTTTCGTAATAAATTTTAGGGTATCAGATTTTATTAAAAAATTTTGTAAAGAATCCTTGATTGATGCTTGTGGAATAATTAAATGAAATTTAGTAGTAGCTTTCCAAGGATATGACACAACAATGGTTTCAGGGTGTACGCTGTCAATTTGAATGCTAGCGCCGGCTAACTTGTTATTAAAGGTATCGCTTAAGGCTATGGGGAAGCTATCATTAAAATGTATAGGCGTTTCAAATGTTAAATGTAATGGATGTAATAAGTCTTGTTCGCTTCCATCAAAATCTTTTGTGTATTTTAAAATGGCACCTGTTTTTTTCGGTAGCTTACTAGTGGTAACCGATTTTCTTTTGTCTGCTTTTTTGGCTCCTTGAAAGGCGAATAATTGAATAGAATCCTTACTTTTTCCAATTAAAATACTACTATCTAAAAAAGCAAATAGTTTGGTGCTATCGTCATACTTTTTTGTATAGTCGTTAGGTAGTACAAATAAATTGTATTGCTCTTTAGGTAGGAAATTAAAACTAAATACTCCTTTTCCATTGAGCTTTGTATAATAGTTGGGACGTTCTTTAAAAATGGCAGAATCTTTTTGGGAAGGATGTAGTACCACAATTAAGGTGCTATCTATTCTACCATTTTCAGCCAATAAAACTTTGCCCGTTAATTTTCCAGTATCTAGTTGACCTCCTGTACTAAAAACGTAGGTGAAATTTTTAATAATATTGCCTTCGTTTACATCTTTGATGGCATTCCCAAATTGTAAACTATAAGTGGTATTATCCAGTAAGGTGTCGGATATTCTAATGCGTATACTATTTAAACGTGCATCTATGAGGGGTATGTTTTTTAAAGTGGGAGATACAATTAAATTTTCTTGTATGGAGCTTGTTGTGATGTATTCATTAAAGCCAACTAGTATTTCTTTAGGATGAACATTTAAGGCTGAATCAATTGGCCTGGCTGCGATTAAGTAAGGAGGTAAACTATCTCTAGGTCCACCACTTGGAGGTACAATATTCGCACAGCCTTCTAATTGTAATAAAGCGGAGCTAGCCCAAATGACAATGGCCATATATTTCAATAAAGAAAATTTCCTCATAGACTGCAAACTTAATTGATTTATTCTTCGTCTGTTTCGTCGGCAGCCTTTATTTCATGAAGTGCCACTGCCAATTCGTTTGTTTTTACAAAATTACACCAATGACAATCCTCTTTGCCACAGCCTGTGTAAAAATCTTTCTGTTGAATTTTACCCCAGACCATCTGTATTTGCTGGCTTACCGTTGTTATATCGGCATCGGTTATAGGCACTGCAATTTTTTCAAACTCTTTTTTCTTATTGGGTTCTATGAAATCAAATTCGGCATTGCTGACCTCCCAATTTTTGGGATGATTGTTTAAAAGAATCTTATAGAAAACAGCCTGTCTCCAATAATCACCTCCTAGCGGATGTTTTTCATTAGGCCCTTGCATTTTTTCACGTGCATTTTCAATATTACCCGTTTTATAATCTACCACCACCACTTGCTTACCATTGAACTCAATTTTATCAATCGCTCCTTTTAAAGGAATGTCTTTGACCACAACGTTGTTGATGCGATATTCTGTAGAGACCACTTTATTCCATTCACTTGCATAGCGATCATAATATTTTATGAGCACTGTTTCCCCTAATTCTAATTTATCCTTAAACTCTTGTTGTGTGAATGCTTCTCTATGTCGATTCATGTAATAGTTAAAATCTTGTATAAGCGTTTGCGTATCAGGAAATGTATTATTTCCGGCATCTTGCATTTTCTTAAACAACTTATGCAATGCATCGTGTATAGCAGATCCAAAGGTGGTAGCCTCGGATTTACCCGCTGGTACTCTTATTAAACTATTGTAATAAAAATATAAAGGACATTTTAAATAATTATTTAAGGCCGTTACATTCATTGAAAATTTTTCCAATTTAGGGTTGATAAAATCTTCTTCTAACTGTTGAATCTCTGGCATAGGTGCCGTTTGCAGTCGCAATAATTTATAAGTAGTTTTAATAGTTTCTGGCAATTCAATTTTTTGAATGGCTGCCTCTTTGCCTTCTAGCACTTCAATTATAAATTGACTAGGCTCTGCTTCTTTTCCATCTGCTTTATATTGACTATAGGAAATCGTTAAGAATTGTTTTGCTCTGGTAATAGCTACATAAAATAATCTTCTTAATTCTTCTTTGTCATCGGCATGTTCTAAACTATTAAGCACTGTATCGGGCAGCGTATATCCTGCACTAGCTGTTCTTCTTTTCTTTTCCCAATAATGAGCATTGGTGCCCGCTACAAAAACATATTGAAACTCTAGTCCCTTGCTTCCATGGGTGGTTAACAAGTTAACACCTGCTTCATTGCCTGTTGTAATGGGTAGGGGAAGTCTAATATCTTCTTTGCGCATTAGTTTCAACATCTGCACTAAAGAAGTTAAATGTAAACTTGGATGTCGATGCGTTTCTTCTTTTATAAAATCAAAGAATGTACTCACTAAGCTCAATTCGTAGCTTTTATTATTACCTGATAGTACATTTTGAATAATGCCTGTTTTTTGTAATACTTGTTCTACCAAATTAAGCAGGGTTACATTGGCTACTTTACCCATTAAATCTTCTAAGACTTGCATGGCATTGGCTACTTGGCTAATACCCCCTTCATTAAATAATTGTGTTTGTGCGTCTTTTGTTTTATCAATTAAAACTTTTCGAAAAGTATTTTCGGGGTGTGCGTATTTCAATTGATTGGCTTCCACTGTCAGCATCGCGATGGTGATGGGCGATATTTTCCACCAAGAGAAATGTAAAATTTCAAATAATAAATTAGCGCCTTCATTAGGTTGATCCCATTCGCAAGCCAAGTAGTCTAATATGCTGATTATTTGTTGAATGAGTACTTGATCAAATAAATTCGCGGTTCTCTTGGTAAATAAAGGAATATTTTTTTGTTGTAAAAAATGGGCAATCTCCTCTCCATATTTATTTTCTTTATACAAAACTGCAATATCCTTGGGAGCCGTTCCAGTTTGAATGAGTTGGTTTATTTTTTCTGCAATCCCTATCATCTCTTCTTGCGGATCATTGTAGCAATGAATGGAAGGAAGTATATTGATATTTTTATTTTCAGGTAAAGAGGCAATTAAATTTTTTGACAACCCATCAATTTTATTGATGAGCCTTTCTTGATTATTATTAATTAATAAAGTAGATGCGTTTAAAATAGGCTGCGTAGACCTATAATTATTTTCAAGCACAATGGTAGCTATATCATGCTGGTACTGCTTTTGGTAATGCAACATATTCTCCACATTAGCACCTTGAAATCTGAAAATACTCTGATCGTCATCGCCCACCACAAATAAATTAGGCTGATCCCAATAATTAACAAGCAATTGCACTAATTCATTTTGGGTGCCGCTGGTATCTTGGTATTCATCTACTAAAATATATAAATATTTTTCTTGGTATTGGGATAGCAGGTTTTTATTTTCTTTAAAGGCAGTGATGACCCAATTTATCATATCGTCGAAGTCATACCTGCTATGACTTTTCATGAGTTCTTGATAGGTATCAAATGCGAGCACTGCTGCTTTTAATTTCTCCATTTTTTCTATGGCAGCATCAACCAATCCTTGTTTGAGCGCACCTGCTTCAAATTGTTTGTATTTTTTCTTATATACAAATTCATCTCTGGTAGGAATATCGGTAATATAGCGTTCAATTTGTTGCACTAAATAAGTAGTAGTCCAACCTTCTTTTTTCATAGTACTAAATAATCTACTTAGATTATTCATTTCATAATATACATCGCCACGATATCTTTTTAATGGATTTGTTTTTTCAAATTGGTCTATCAATTTTTTGAGTAGCTCAATTTTTTCTAATTCAGAAATGGGATCTAAACTAGGTTTTTCAAACAAGTATAAATTATCTTGAATGATATCGTTACAAAAAGAATGAAAAGTAGAAATATTTACTTTGTACGCACTCGCACCAATAAATCCAACCAACCTTTTTCGCATGGCAATGGCACCTGCATCTGTATAAGTTAAACATAATATGTTCTCAGGTGCCGTATCCGTTTCTAATAATATTTTTCCAATACGTGCACCCAATATCTGCGTTTTGCCTGTACCGGGGCCTGCAATGACCATCACAGGACCTTCAATAGTGTCTACCGCTACTTTTTGTTGCGTATTGAGGTCCTTATAAATGAGCTCAAATGCCTTTAATTGGTCAGCCTTACTTATCATAGGATAAAATTAATGGCTTTAGTGGGAATTATTGCAACAAAAACAAGACTTGCTTGTTGTTATAGTATGTCAAAAGTATATTCCATCCACACAGAGCAGTTTATTCCTATTTCCCTGGAAGAAGCCTGGGATTTTTTTAGTAGTCCAGCCAATTTGGCCAAAATTACCCCAGCCAAAATGGGTTTTAACATTATTAGTAAACACCATGGTTCAAAAATGTATCCAGGTCAAATCATTGAATACACGGTAAAACCACTTTTAGGAATTCCATTATACTGGATGACCGAAATTACGCATGTGAAGGAAGGGGCCTATTTTATAGACGAACAACGCTTTGGGCCTTATACGATGTGGCATCACCAACATCATTTTACTGCAGTGCAAGGGGGTGTGAAAATGGAAGACATTGTACATTATAAAATTCCATTGGGATTTTTGGGGGATATAGCGCAAGTAGTTTTGGTCAAAAAGCAATTACAAGGCATTTTTGATTTTAGATTTCAGGCTGTCGAGCAAAAATGGGGTATTTACAAGCCTTCGTAAAAATAAATGGCAGTATTTGTAAAATAGTTACACTAATAAGCTGTTTCTAATTATTATTTTTATAAACTTTGTCCTCAATTTACACTGAACCATGGCACAAACATCTGGCGGGCTACATGCACACAAACTTTCTGTTGCTGGTTTAATTGTAACGCTCGGCATTATTTATGGTGATATTGGAACTTCTCCCTTGTATGTATTTAGTACCATTATTAATCACAAAATAATTACAGAACAATTAATCTACGGAGCCATCTCCTGTGTTTTTTGGACACTTACTTTACAAACTACTTTTAAATATGTTATTTTAACACTTAGAGCAGACAATAGAGGTGAGGGTGGAATCTTTTCATTGTTTGCTTTAATTCGACGTTATGTAAAATGGATTTATGTACCCGCTATTATTGGCGCTGCAATGTTATTAGCAGATGGCATGATTACGCCACCCGTTTCTGTATCTTCCGCTATTGAAGGTTTGGCGGGGATTGAAGGGTTGGAAAAAATTATCGTACCTGGAAATAACTTAACAGTAGGTATTGTTTTGACAATTATTTCTTTGCTTTTTTTCTTTCAACGTTTTGGTACAAAAATTATAGGATTTGCATTTGGACCCATTATGTTGATATGGTTCTCCATGATTTTAATTTTAGGATTGATTCAAGTATTTGGCAATATATCTATTCTTAAATCTTTGAATCCTTACTATGGCCTTGATTTATTAGTAAACTATCCGAAAGGATTTTGGTTACTGGGCGCTGTATTTTTATGTACTACTGGAGCTGAGGCTTTATATAGTGATTTAGGTCACTGCGGCCGTAAAAATATTCAGGTAAGCTGGATGTTTGTAAAATTAGCTTTAGTCATGAGCTATATGGGACAAGGCGCTTGGTTGTTAAATCATGTGGGAACTGTCTCCAATGGCATTAATCCTTTTTTTGAAATAATGCCGCATTGGTTTTTGTTAATTGGTATTGGTATTGCAACTATTGCAACCATTATTGCCAGTCAGGCTTTGATTAGTGGATCTTTTACGTTGATCAATGAAGCAATTAGTTTAAACTTTTGGCCACGTGTAACCGTTAAATTTCCAACAGATCAAAAAGGTCAAATTTATATTCCTAGTTTAAATCTAATTTTATGGGTGGGCTGTGTGACTATGCTGCTTTATTTTAGAAAGAGTGAACACATGCTTGCTGCTTATGGATTTTCTATTATCGTTACAATGATCATGACAACTATTTTAATTAATTTTTACATGTTAAATGTTAAAAGGTGGAGTCAGTGGTTGGTTACGCTTATTATTACTATTTTTAGTATTGTTGAGATTTCGTTTTTTGTTGCTAACATAGTAAAAATCCATGAAGCACTTATAACATTTATCTTTTCATTCAGTATGATATTTGTGATGATGATTTGGCATAGAGCTAGAAAAATTACCAATCGTTATTTAGATTTTGTAAAGTTGAAAGATTATCTTGACCCATTGGCTGAATTGAGTGCGGATAAGGATGTGCCTAAATATGCAACCCACTTGGTATATTTGACTAAAGCAAATAATTATCGTGAAATAGAACATCGTATTATTGATTCTATTTTGAATAGAAAACCAAAACGTGCTGATATTTATTGGTTCTTACACATTGATCGTACCGATTCTCCTTATGGAATGGAATATTCTATTCGCGAATTAGTAGATGATAAAGTAATGCGTGTTGATTTTAAATTAGGCTTCAGAATTCAACCTCGTGTTAATTTATGCTTTAAAAAAGTAATGCAGGAATTAAATGAATCTCAAGAACTAGGAATTTACAGTAAGTATGAATCATTAAAGAGCAAGGATTTTCATACTGATATTACCTATGTAATTATTGAAAGCTTCTTCTCTATAGAAAATGAATTATCCGTAAAAGAGGATTTCATTATGGATGTGTACTTTAATATTAAACACTTATCTCAAAGCGATCAAAAAGCCTTTGGATTGGATAATGATATGACCGTGGTTGAACACGTTCCTTTAATCATTAAAGCCAATGAGCAATCGCTATTAAAAAGAGTATACGATTAGCTTACCTATCAAGGCAATGCTACTAATTTGCTTATTTGATTTTGTTTCCCAACAGCTATAATCCAATAAGGCGCTGGATTTTTTTTATCAATCCCCAGTTGATTTAGATTTACGATTTTAGTATCACCAGATAATAATGCAGTGATTGTAAAATGTTTTTCACTTCCTTGTAATATGGCCAATTGCTTCACTTTGCTTCCTTGATTTTGATTTATCTGATAAGTATTTTCAGATTTTTTCAGTACAGTTGGAGCAGTTACTTCATATTGTACCAGCCAAGGAATTGCTGGCAGAAGTGCAGGCTTTTGATAATAATTTTGTTGTAAACTATCGTTCCAATTATTCGGGTTATTGTTAAAGCTACTGCTACTAAAGTAGGCGCTGCCGTTGGTATTATTCAAACCTCGCATCTTTTTAATTTGATAAGGCAGTTCATTTTTATCTTTCCAAGGCGTATTGGTCCCTGCCTTATACATACCATGGCCTATGTATAAATTTTTTCCAAAACTGTGTTCATTCCACCAATTAAGGATAGTATCATAATTCGCTAGAGGATGACCGTGCTCCCAATAAATTTGAGGGGTTACATAATCTACCCATCCTTTTTCTAACCACAATAATATGTCAGCATATAAATCGTCAAAATTTGTTTGACCTGCTTTAGTCTCACTTCCTCTTGGATCTTTTGATTTGTTTCTCCATACGCCAAAAGGACTTATGCCAAATTGAACATCGGGCTTTGTTTGATGTATTGTAGCATACAATTGTTTTACGATGGTATCGCAATTGCTTCTTCTCCAATCTTCTTTAGACAAGCCTCTATTATATTTTTGGTAGGTCACCTCATCTGGGAACTCTTTACCTGCAATACGATAAGGATAAAAATAATCATCCATATGAATGGCGTCGATATCATACCTGCTTACCAAGTCTCTTACAATACGATTGGTATGTTGCCAAACTTGTGGCAAACCAGGGTTAAAATATTTTTTATCGCCGTAAGTTAAAAACCATTCTGGATGTAATTTGGATAAGTGACTAGGCGCGATACTAGATTTTTTTATATTAAAGACTGCTCTGTAAGGATTGATCCATGCGTGGAATTCCATTCCTCTTTTATGTGTTTCTTGAATCATGAATTCTAATGGATCATAAAAAGGGCTAGGAGGCAAACCCTGAGTGCCCATTAGGTACTCGCTCCATGGTTCTAAAGTGGATGGATATAAAGCATCGCCTGAAGGGCGAACTTGCATGATAATTGTATTCATGCCATTTCTTTGATGCCTATCGAGTAGTGCTATATATTCTTCTTTTTGTTGTTGATTTGATAATCCTCTTTTACTTGGCCAATCTATATTTTCGACGGTTGCTACCCAAACACCTCTAAACTCAAAAACACTTTTATCGTTTAAAGTGGGTTGTCCATTGGTAAAAATAAAAAATCCTATAAATAGGACAGTTAATAAAAAACGCATCTGTTATAATTTAATTTATTTACGCTCTGTTTCTTCTCTAATTTTATCTAAAATTTGATTCACTGCAATAGCTTCTTTTTCATTTACTCCTTTTAAAATTGAATCTATTTGATCATTTAGGTGGTCTAATTTTTCTAGTAATTGAAATCCTTTTTTGGATAGGACAATGTCTACTAATCTTTTATCTTTTATGCAGGCCGATTTTTCTACTAATCCTTTTGCAATTAAACGATCTACAATTCTGCTGGTGTCGCTCATTTTATCCAGCATACGCTCTCTTATTTTAAGTGTGCTCAGTGGGCATTCACTACCTCGTAAAATTCTTAAAATATTATATTGTTGTTGGGTAATATCTTCTTGCGATAATAATTGGCCTATTTTTTCATTTAACCAATTGGCGGTATAAATGAGGTTGATGCCCATTTTTTGAAATTCATTCCTGAAGTTCGGTTGTTGTATATCTTTTTCAATACCCATTTGTATACTTACTTTATCAATTTATATTTGATGCTATTAAATAAAGGTAGTGCAAGTAATGCTCCTATTGCATCTGCTAACATATCTTTTACTTCGAATCCTCTTGAAGGAACGTAATATTTTTGATAATACTCCATCCCAATGCCGTATAAAACACAAAATAGTAATGCCAATGCTTTAGCCCTAATGGTTTTGAACGACGGTTGTAAAGAAAGCTCAAAATGTAAAAATATAGAAAACGCTAAGCTTCCAAAAAGGGCTACATGTATCATTTTGTCAGCAAAGGGAAGTGACATGATCATAGCAATCCAGCTTGTCGGATCTGAAAATTCACTACCTGGCATACTTAATAAAACAAAGACAAGTATTATTTCACTGATGACCCAAATTATACTTTTCATTATCGTGTTGGATTAGTGTACCAACTGTGCATAAGCTTCACTCGTTAATAAAGCTGCTACATCTGCTGCATTTACAACGGTTACCTTCACCATCCATCCTGCACCATAAGGGTCGGTATTCACTAACTCTGGTTGTGCAGTTAAAGCAGCATTCACTTCAAGTATTGTGCCTGCTACTGGTAAAAATAAATCGCTCACCGTTTTCACCGCTTCCACGGTTCCAAAAATGGCTTCCGCTGATAAACTTTTTCCTACTGTATTGATATCAATGTATACAATATCACCCAGTTCGCCTTGCGCGAAATCGGTAATGCCAATAGTGGCGGTGTTGCCTTCTAATTTAATCCATTCGTGGTCTTTAGTGTAGCGTAAGTCTGCTGGGAATTGCATAGTTTATTTTTTATTGGTGCAAAGATTCATAAAAAAGACTAAAAAAACAATGAGCTAGAAGCTATTGTTCTCAAAATAGAGTAAAATATGGTCTTTTAAAAAGCCTTCTTGTTCAATTAAGTCCATTGTAGGTAGCCCTTTTAGTTGTTTAAAGTGAGGCCAACCTTCTTCATCCAGGCCTTCTAATATATAATAACCACTGCTAGAAAGGATCTTACAGATAGCCACGTGCATTAGGTCCTGTTTTTGCTCTTTGCTAATTTTTTCTATTAAAAAACCGGTTTCTTGTAGTCCAATGAGGAATAAAATAGACTCTACATCGGGTTTTTTGCCGAATCGGTCCATTAGCTTTTTCTCTAAGTCCCACCACCTGGTTTGAAAGTCGTCTTTTATAGATGCCATAGTTCCTTTTTCAATTTATGAGGCAAAGGTAGGGGATATCTAGGCGTAGTACAATGCTTTGATTATCTTTGCTAAAATTTGACCCGATGTTACAAGTGAGTTTTTTACGCCAAAATAAAGAAATAGCTAAAAAGAAATTGGCTATTAAGCATTTCTCAAACCTTGATTTGGTGGATACTATTATAGCTTTTGATGATGAAAGAAAGCAATTGCAAGCTGCATTTGATGAAATTCAAGCGAAGGTGAATTCGGCCTCTAAAGAAATTGGCGGTTTAATGGCTAAGGGGGAGAAAGACAAGGCAGAGGACTTAAAGAATGAAGTAGCAGGGTTGAAAATACAATTAGAGCCATTAAAGGTTAAGATGGCAGAAGTAGAAGTTCAATTACACAATACCCTTGTTCAATTGCCTAATTTACCACATGATTTAGTACCTATTGGTAAAACACCCGAAGAAAATGAAGTGGTGAAACAAGGAGGGGAGACACCCAAATTACATGCTGGTGCGCAAGCACATTGGGATTTAATAAGCAAATACAATTTAGTCGATTTTGAAACAGGTGCTAAAATAACAGGAAGTGGTTTTCCTTTATACATTGGAAAGGGCGCTAAATTTCAAAGAGCGCTAGTACAATATTTTTTAGATTTTAATATAACAGCAGGTTATACCGAATATTTACCTCCATTTATGGTGAATGAAGCTTCTGCTTTTGCCACTGGTCAATTGCCCGATAAAGAAGGGCAGATGTACCATGCCACTGCAGATAATTTTTATTTAATTCCAACAGCAGAAGTACCTGTTACCAATATTTATAGAGATGTGGTTTTAAAAGAAGCGGACTTGCCACTTCAAATGACAGCTTATTCTCCTTGCTTTAGAAGAGAGGCGGGAAGTTTTGGTAAAGAAGTACGAGGATTAAATAGAGTGCATCAATTTGAAAAAATAGAAATTATACAAATTGTACATCCCGATAAAAGTGATGAAGTGTTACAAGAAATGGTAGCACATGTCGAAAAATTATTAGTGAGTTTAGGTTTACAATATCGTATTTTAAGATTATGCGGTGGAGATATGGGATTTGCATCTGCTATTACCTATGATTTTGAAGTATACAGTGCAGCGCAAGAAAGATGGTTAGAAGTAAGTAGCGTTTCTAATTTCGAAGCTTACCAAACTTATAGAATGAAATGTCGTTTTAAAGATGCTGCTGGTAAAATTCAATTTGCACACTCTTTAAATGGAAGTTCTTTAGCATTGCCTAGAATTTTTGCAGCTATTGTAGAAAATTATCAAACAGAAGCGGGTATTGCACTTCCAAAGGTCTTGCAGTCTTATTTTGGGGCTGAAAATTTAATTTAAAAATATATAAATTGTATAATGCAAAAGCCCTCTCGAAATATCGGGAGGGCTTTTTTTAAACCATGTTCACCAAAACTAAATCAACTTATCAAATAAAGTAGTTTATTAAAAATTACTAAATCTTAAACCAAGTGAATAAGGGAATAAAGAAAAATGGCTTTGGTTTTTATCAAATAAATTAATGGAGCCATAAGAGCCATAGAGTCTAATGCCACCTATTCCTAATTCACCAATAGTGGCAAATCGCCAGTTATTCAATTCAAAATTGCCATCATATTTTTGTTTACCTCTTTCGGCACTTATTTGTTTATTTCTTGAGTCTACTAAATAACCTGCACTTAAACCAATACTTGCATAAAAACCTTTACGGCTATTAGGGTTTGGTTGAAAGTTTAATTGAACAGGTACTGTTAAGTATTTGACGAATAATTTATTTTTTGTAAAATTAACATCGTCCATGTACACTGTTTTACCCGGTTCATTTCTAAAACTTACGGGTTGTTCAAATCTGAAATTGAACATTTCAAAACCCACGCCGTATTTTAAATTTATTTTATGTTGGTATACATTTAATTTTTGTTGTACAATCCAAATATTAAAATTGCTTGACTTTCTATTATCTAATTTTAAGCTATTTGAATTCACCCAGTACTTATTGTAAGGTAGGCCAGGATAAATCATTAAATAAACCATTTGCTCCGACTCGTCTCTATAATTCGCATAACCTAAATCAAAGGAGAACCAATTGGTGTTTACATTTTTTAATTTTTTAGGAGCGCGTTCAATGGTTATATGGGTATTGTCAAAATCTCCATTTTCTACCATCGCTTCCCAATCTTTTTTGTTGGCCCCCTCTTGTGATTTAATAATATTTATTCGACCCACTTTAATAGTATCGTCATTCACTGATAAGAAAGTATCTTTTCCTATTTTGCCATTCTTAATATTGATAACAGTGCCATAAGGCATGGATCTATTTCTATTGCGACGATTATTATATTCATTTTGTTCACTTGCCTTTTTCACAATGATCATATTGCCAATGACGATGGTATCTGATTCGATTATTATAGGGACATTTGTTTTGCTACTGTCGTTTTGCGAAAAACCTTGAAGGCTTATAGATAACAATAATAGGGGGAGTAATCTCTTTTTCATATTTATTTTTCTTTTTCTGTTTTATTTCTTTTTAACAATGCCGAAAATCTGCTCGTGATACCTCTCGTAATCCCTCTAAAACTAGCACCGTCAATTTCTAGCATGCCAATATTGATGACTCTTTCCGATTCGTCCGTATCAATTTCTTTATAAGCAGTTGGTAGTAAAGGGGTCGTATTTATTTGTTCTAAAGGGGTAGCTTGAATATTTGTTGTTTCAGTGTAGGAGTCTGTGGTGGTAGCAATGGTATTGATATCCATGCTTTTTTCGTTGTTGGTAGCTGTTATATTATTTGTCCCCATTGAGCTTGCATCTAATACTGTGCCAATACTTTTGTTGTCTGTATTTTCAGTAGGGGTGGCAGCGTTTTTTGCTATTTGTATTTTATTATTTGCAAAGACAGTTTGAAGCGCATTGCTAGTATTGTTAAGGCTAAGGTTGCTTTTTTCATTTTTAACAATGTCTGTTGCGGGCTTAATTTCAGTTTCTTTAAGTAAAGTTGTTGCTACACTTTTTATGGATGAAGATTCGCTTGGCACCATAAATTTTAGTCCAAAGAATAAAATAAAGAGTGCAGCAATAGATATCGCAATGCTAGAAGTATTTCTGGAGAAAAAAGGTTTACGTAGGATGGCTTCTTTTTTATAGAGAGATGCTTTAAAATCGCTATCTAGGCTAGCTTCCATTTCACTAAATCGGTACAAGAATATTTTATCTTCCATTTCAATGTTAGTCGGGGCGAGTTTAGTTTTTTCAAAAACAGTCAATTCCGCAGCGTATTGCGGGTAGGTCAAAACAAAAGCTTCTACTGCCGCTCTTTCGGCAGCACTCAATTCATTGTCTATATAAGACAAGAAAAAAGGTTCGTAGTTGTTTTCGTTTATCATTTTATTAGGCGCTAATTTTTTCTAATTGAGTTAACCTATTTTTTAAAATTAATCTAGCTCTATGCAAATACACTTTTACTTGACTTTCAGATAGCTGCATAATTTCTCCAATTTCTTGGTATGAATACCCCTCATAATCTTTTAAAAGAATCAAACACTTCTGAGTGGGATTTAAATTATTAATGGCATGTAGTAGTATTTGTTTTAGTTCTTGATTTCCTTGTGAACTTGCATTTGCATTTTCATCAAAGGTGTCAGTCATCACTACATTTTTCTCTTTTCTAATTTGGTCAATCATTTGATGATAAGCCACTGTAAATAAATAAGATTTAGCTTTTAGCATTTCTACTTTTTCTCTATTGATCCAAAGTTTTTCAAAGGCCGTTTGTACAATATCTCTTGCGTCTTCTTTATTTCTTATATTTTTTACAATAAAGCGGTACACCCCATCAGAGTAGTCATCGACACATATATTAAATTCTTTATCAGTCATGGATAAAACGGGGTTCTATTAGCATTAAACGAACACTTGACTCAAATGTTACAGTCAATTAATAAGTTTATGAGACAATCTGGCTAGTTCAATAGGGATCAATCCCATTGACTACTAGTAGTTTATAATTTGTTCTTGGATGGCAGTAGGCAAGGTCCTCCATTCGTATTGCTGGTCTCTCAATTGAGGCTCAAAACCTGCTTCCTTAATGGCTTCTTGTATTGTTTTATAAGTAAAACGGTGTGGCGCTCCAGCAGCACTTACCACGTTTTCTTCCAACATAATACTTCCAAAATCATTAGCACCTGCTTCTAAACAAACCTGTGCCGTTGCTTTTCCAACGGTTAACCAACTTGCTTGAATATTTTTAATATTAGGCAGCATAATTCTACTAATGGCGATCATTCTAATGTATTCTTCCGTAGTGGTTAAATTATGAACCCCTCTAATTTTAGTAAGCAAAGTGTCTACGTCTTGGAAGGTCCAAGGAATAAATGCTAAGAAACCTTTGGCATCTTTTGGTTTTCTATCTTGTACTTCTCTGATCCG
Source organism: uncultured Bacteroidota bacterium (assembly GCA_903854725.1). GTDB lineage: Bacteria > Bacteroidota > Bacteroidia > Chitinophagales > Chitinophagaceae > Sediminibacterium. Next base: position 44,954 of record CAINWZ010000144.1, on the reverse strand, counting down.
CACCAAGTGAATAAATCTTTCTTCTAAGGTTTCCACATGACCAAACATCATAGTAGCACTGGTGGTAATATTTAATTGATGCGCTGCGGCCATTACATCCAACCATTCATCAGCCCCACATTTACCATTGGATACCAATTTTCTTACACGGTCTACTAAAATTTCAGCACCTGCACCTGGCAAAGAATTCATTCCTGCAGCCACCAATGCTTTTAATACATCGGTATGACTCATTTTTTCCAACTTCGCAATATGTGCAATTTCTGGGGGTCCTAGGGTATGCAACTTAATCGTTGGAAATTCTTTTTTTATCTGACTAAATATATCGGTATAAAATGCTAAGCCTAATTCCGGATGATGACCTCCTTGTAATAATAATTGATCTCCACCCCATTCAATAGTTTCCTTAATTTTTTTACGGTAGGTATCCATGTCTGTAATATAGGCTTCAGGATGACCAGGCACTCTGTAAAAATTACAAAACTTGCAATTGGCAATACATACATTAGTGGTATTTAAATTCCTATCAATTTGCCAAGTTACTTTACCATGGGGCACTTGTTTTTTTCTTAACTCATTGGCTATATAACTTAATTCAGTTAAAGGCGCGTTTTCAAACAAAAACATTCCTTCTTCTTTGCTTAAGTGTTCAAAATTAAGGGCGCGTTGGTATAAGGCTTCCAGCTGCATAGCTTAGGTATTTAATGGCCACAAAGTTACTTGAATTTATCGGGTTTTGAAAGGCTTAAAAATGAGTTCTACTCATTAGAAAAGGAACTATAGTACTTATTAAGTATTTTCGCAGTCTTTATGATACAATTCGAAAAATTTCAACTAGACAACGGCTTAAAAGTTTTGGTACACCAAGATACCAGTACCCCTATGGCGGTAGTGAATGTGTTGTACAATGTAGGGGCAAAAGATGAGGATCCTGGCAAAACAGGCTTCGCGCATTTATTCGAACATCTTATGTTTGGGGGTAGTATTAATATTCCAGTGTATGATGAGCCTTTGCAAAGAGCGGGTGGTGAGAATAATGCATATACCACCAACGACTTAACCAATTATTATTGTCAGATTCCGGCCGAAAATATTGAAACTGCTTTTTGGTTAGAAAGTGATCGAATGTTGTCTTTGGCATTTAGTGAGAAGAGCCTCGAAGTGCAACGCAAAGTGGTGTGTGAAGAATTTAAAGAACATTATATCAATAAACCATACGGAGATGCATGGCATAAAATGCGCAGCTTGGCGTATACCAAACATCCTTATAAATGGATGACTATTGGTGCTTCACTTTCCCATGTGGAGGAAGCTACAATGCAAGATGTAAAAGATTTTTTCTTTCAATTTTATCGACCTAATAATGCCATACTAGTGGTGACGGGAAATGTGCAAACAGAACAGGTAAAGCAATTGGCAGAAAAATGGTTTGGTCCTATTCCCGCAGGCGTTCCCTATGTGCGTAATTTACCAAAGGAGCCAGTACAAGAGAAAAGTAGAACCATGGATGTGAGAGCCGATGTGCCATTGGATATGTTGATGATGACTTGGCATATGGGAGGCCGCTTCGACGAAGGCTATCATGCTACAGATTTAATTACAGAAGTTTTAGGAGGCGGCGCTTCTGCTAGATTATATGAGCAACTTATAAAAGTGAAACAAATATTTTCTTCTATAGACTGTTATCATTTTGGCACAATTGATCCAGGATTATTAGTGATTGAAGGAAAGTTAGTAAAAGGCATTAGCATGACCGTTGCAGAAAAAGCGGTGTTAGAAGAAGTTGAGAAAATAAAAAATGAAATACTAGATGCCAAAGAAGTGCAAAAAGTAATTAATAAAACAGAGAGTGTGATTTGTTTCGAAGACATCAGTATTATGAATAGAGCTCATAGCTTAGCGTTTTATGAATTATTGGGAGATGCAGATCTAATGAATAAGGAATTGGGAATGTATCAGAAAGTAACCCCGGCAATGATTCAGTCTACTGCTCAAAAAATATTCCAAGACAACAATCGCAACACATTATATTATTATAGTAAATCATAAATCATGGCAGTAGATAGAATAGCAGCACCTATAATAAAAGACGCTATTGATTTTAATATTCAATTGAAGCCTTATCATAAGTTTACTTTAGATAATGGGGTAGAAGTGTATGCCTATGAGGGGGGCGCACAAGAGGTGGTATTAGTAGATTTAGTGTTTTATGCAGGTAATAGCTTTGAACAAAAAAATTGGGTGGCAGCCGCTACCAATTTCTTGTTAAAAAATGGGACAAGCACTAAGACTTCTTTTGAAATAACAGATGCTTTTGAATTTTATGGAGCACATTTAAACAGGTCTTGTACCAATGAAACGGCAACAGTTACTTTGCATTGTTTGTCGAAGCACTATCAAGAAGTGATACCATTGATGGGAGAAATTATTGCTGAAGCTACTTTCCCAGAAAAAGAAATTGCTATTTTAAAACAAAATCAAATTCAAAGGTTATTGCTGAATTTGAAAAAAGGAGATTTTATAGCCAATAGATTAATTGATGAGTATTTATTTGGCTTTGACCATCCATATGGAAAATACTCAGTGGAGCAGGATTATAAAAACATTAATAGAGAAGACTTAGTTACTTTTTACGAACAATATTATAAGCAAGGTAAATGTGTCATTTTTATTGCAGGTAAGTTTCCAGCTACGATGGAACCCTTACTGAATAAGTATATCGGGCAACTCCCCTTAAATAAAAAAGAAATAAAAGAGCAGGTGCATCCTATTGTTTCTGCGACACAAAAAAAATATAGTATTGTAAATGATACAGCGTCTGTGCAAGGCTCTATTCGTTTAGCTAGACATTTTCCGAATAGACATCATCCTGATTTTCCAGCGACACAAGTATTGAATAATATTTTTGGTGGATTTTTTGGATCTCGATTGATGAGTAATATTAGAGAAGACAAAGGATATACGTATGGCATACATAGTTATTTACAAAATTATATGCATGCAGGAGCGTGGATGGTAAGCACCGATGCAGGGAAAGATGTTTGTAAAGCCACTATTGAAGAAGTGTATAAGGAAATGAAAATTTTAAGAGAAACTTTAGTGAAAGAGGAAGAGTTGAAATTGGTCAAAAATTATATGCTAGGAGCACTCTTAGGTGATTTAGATGGGCCCTTTCAAATTATAAGTCGTTGGAAAACTTATTTACTAAATGATTTAACTGAAGATTATTTTTATAATACCATCAAAGTGGTTCGTTCTGTCACTTCTGAAGAACTACAGGTATTGGCAGAAAAGTACTTAAAAGAGGAAGATTTCTTCGAATTGGTAGTGTATTAAGCCTTCTTTTAGACTACCATTTATCCCTTATTAATATCGCTCATAAAAATATTATTTATATAATATATTGTAAATCAATGTATTGTGTTTTTTATTTCTAAAATTATAGTACTATGTATCACATAGTACTATAATAATCCCTAGCTTTGTGTTTCAAATCAATTGTTATGGATATTCAAAACACACAAAGTCAAATGCGCAAGGGCGTACTAGAGTTTTGCATATTGTCCATCATTCAACAAGGCGAGGTTTATCCAAGTGATATTGTTGAGAAAATGAAGTTGGCAAATTTGCATATACTAGAAGGAACCTTGTATCCTTTGTTAACACGTTTAAAAAATGCGGGGCTATTAAATTATCGTTGGGTAGAAAGTATCAGTGGTCCGCCAAGAAAATATTTTGTGATGACCGAAGAAGGAAAAGCTGCTTTCGAAGTTTTATTAAAAACTTGGAACGAGATGACTTCCGCTGTAAATCAGTTAACTCAAGTTACCAACCCTATTTCTACATCAGAAGCAACAGCTTCTTAAATATAAATTTTATGAACAAAGTAATTAATATCAATTTTCAAGGTCGTATTCTTCCTATTGAAGAAATGGCGTATGAAGCATTGAAACAATATATAGAGTCACTTCGTACTTATTTCGCCAACGAAGAAGGACGCGATGAAATTATTAATGACATTGAATGTCGCATTGCTGAATTATGTGAAGAACGTTTGAAAAAAGGAACGGTATGTATTGCAGCGCAGGATATGAATTTAATTATTACTAGTATTGGTCGCCCTGCAGATTTCGAAGCGCAGGATGGATTTGAAGCGAGTACAAGTCAATCTGGGCAAAGTACAAATCAAAATAATTATCAGAATAATTATAATAATGCGAGTGGAAATACTTACTCAAATTTTGATTCGTCAAGCAATAGACCCAAAAGATTATATCGCGACGAACAAAACAAAGTGTTAGGTGGAGTTTGTAGCGGTATCGCTAACTACTTTGGAATAGAGCCATTGGTAGTGCGCATCCTTTGGTTCTTTTTAATCGGTGTCAATATACTGGGCTATTTAATATTATGGATTGCAGTACCAAGCACTTCTGTTAAAGAAGTTGGCGGTGTTCGTAAAAGATTGTTTAGAGATTTAGACAATAAAATATTAGGCGGTGTTTGTGGAGGCTTATCAAAATATTTTGGTATTCAAGTATGGATTATTAGAATTTTATTTTTAATTCCATTCATCAGATTTATTTTTAATTTTAGACATTTACATCTTTGGCAATTTTGGGAATTTCCTGATTTTCCTAATTTTTTAGATATTACTTTTAGCCCTGGAGCCGTTTTTGTATACATCGTTTTATGGTTGGTATTGCCTGAGGCAAAAACCAGTGCGGATAAATTAGAAATGGTAGGCGAGAAAGTGGATATTAATAGCATTAAGAACACCATTCAAAATGATATGGAGGGTTTTAGCAAGAGAGCCCAATCTTGGGGAAGTAATTTATATAATAAAAATAAGGACAATGCTGAGGCTAATAATGAAGGCAAACAAACAACATCAAATGATGCTGCTGCTCCTCCACCCAGTGAAAAAAGAAAAGGATTTATTTACTATATAGGAAGAATCATTACTTTATGCATTAAGGGATTCGTTTATTTTATCTTGGCGACAGTAGGCATCTCCTTATTAGCTGCTTTATTTGGAATAGGTGCAGCAGCCACTGCTTTATTGCCCTTAAAAAGATTCTTATTGGAAGAGGGTGCACAAACTTGGTCTGTGATTGGAGCCATTTTACTTTTTATCTGGGTGCCTATTATTGGTATTGTAACGGCGGTAATCAGAAAAATTGCTGGATTTAAAAAAGCAAATGTATGGGTAAGGTCAAGTTTTTGGGCTTTATGGATAGCGGGTTGGGTCATGTTATTTTATTTTGGTAGTAGCTTAGGAAATAGCTTTTCAAGACATAATGTTCCTACAGAGCAAAGTATTGCTTTGACTAACCCTGCCATTGACTTTATAGAAATTACAGCAGCACCCAAAATGAAGTATTATGAAAATCATTGGTTCGAAATCACACCTTTTGAAGGTTACTATGACGCAGACACTGTTTTTGTAAGAAATTTACGCATTAGAATTGTACAATCTTTAAATGATAGTTTTCAAGTGAAAGTGGTGAAGCTAAGTAATGGAAAGTCCATACAAAATGCCAATGAACTTGCGAATAAAATAAATTTTGAACTCACACAGCAAGATAGTTTGTTGTATTTAGATAAAGGCATTGGTATTAATAAAATAGATAAATTTAGAAATCAGCACATTATTATGACCATTGCGGTACCTATAGGAAAGCGTATTAAAATATCAAATAAAGGTTGGTCTCAAACTAATGTGAATATCAATGGAAGGGGTATGAGGATGGGTACCATTGATCGTATTACTTCTGATGACAACTGGTATGATGAATGGAATGAATCTTGGGACAATGAAACTTATCAATTTGAAAGAGGGGTTGAGTATATCATGACTAAGAATGGATTAGAGGAAACTAAAAGAGAAAAAGATGTTAACTCTTTGGAAGAAAATACTAATCAGGATAGAAAAGTGGAGGGTATGTCTGATAAAGAACGAGAATTGCAAAAATTGAAAGAAGAAAGAGAAGCTATCAAAAATGATATCAAGAAATTGAAAGAAGAGGAATTACAAAAAGATAAAATCAAAACGGAAAAAATTACTATTTCTCGAAAAGACAATGTTGGCAATTCCAATCTTGATAATATCAATAAAATAGGCAAGGCGGCCGGTAAATTATCCGACTTGCAATGGATATTGGATAGATTCACGCATTAGGGTTCCCTTCCGGTTTCTTTTTTGATTATATTTGAGAAAATTAAATCGAAATGAGCGAAGCCTTAAATACCCCCTTTACCCAAAAACATATTGCTTTAGGTGCTAAAATGGCACCTTTTGCTGGTTATAATATGCCTATCAGTTATGCAGGCATTAACGTTGAACATGCTGCTGTTAGAAACCATGCAGGTGTTTTTGATGTAAGTCATATGGGTGAATTTATTTTAAGAGGCCCTGATGCACTGGATTTGATACAACGTGTTACTACCAATGACGCCTCTGTTTTAGAAGATGGCAAAGCGCAGTATAGTTGTTTGCCAAATACAACGGGTGGTATTGTTGATGATTTATTAGTGTACTGTGTAGAAAAGAATAAAGTATACATGTTAGTCGTAAATGCTTCTAATATTGAGAAAGATTGGAATTGGATAGTGAGTTATAATACGAAAGGAGTAGAGATGCATAATATAAGTGCAAAGACAGCTTTACTTGCCGTTCAAGGTCCAAAAGCTGCTAAAATAATTCAGACTTTAACAAAAATGGATGTTTTAAATATGCCCTATTATAGTTTTGCGAAAGGTGAGATGTTAGGGATTGATAATGTACTTATTAGTGCAACTGGTTATACTGGTGCTGGAGGGGTGGAAATTTATTTTGAAGATATTAATGATAATGCTACTAAAATTTGGGATGCTATATTTGAAGCAGGTGCTGCCGATGGCATTCAGCCAATTGGATTAGGCGCACGTGATACCTTACGATTAGAAATGGGCTTTTGTTTATACGGAAATGATATTGATGATACTACAAGTCCTATTGAAGCAGGTTTAGGATGGATCACAAAGTTTACCAAAGAGTTTACCAATAAAGAAGCCTTGCTTGCTCAAAAAACAAATGGCGTGGCCAAGAAATTAGTGGGTTTTGAAATGATTGATCGCGGTATACCAAGACATTATTATGAAATAAAAGATGCTGCTGGTAAACTAATTGGTGCTGTCACCTCTGGAACACAAGCGCCAAGTTTAGGCAAAGCGATTGGTATTGGATATGTTGCTGCTGAGTTTGCCAAAGCGGGCACTGAAATTTATATTGATATTAGAAATACCTTGGTAAAAGCACAAGTGGTTAAGTTTCCTTTTAAGTAGGCTTTATTTGTACCTATTTTTAGTTAGATAAATACTGCGTTTTAGCATGCATAGTAATTGCAATTTTGTTGCTTAACAAAAACATTATTATGAAAGCGATTAAAAACAAAGTGCAATTGATTGGCCATTTAGGTGCCGATCCAGCAATCAAAATTTTTAAAGAAAACAACAAGCTTGCCAATATGCGTTTGGCAGTGAATGATCGTTACAAAAATGCCAACGGCGAGTGGATCGATGAAACCCAATGGTTCTCTTTGGTGGCATGGACAAAGCTTGCAGAGTATGCTGAAAAATATTTATTAAAGGGAGTGGAAGTAGCTATAGAAGGGAGGCTCGTCAATAAAACATTTACCGATAAGAATGCAGTCAAAAGAATTAGTACTGATATCATCGTTTCTGAAATTTTGATATTGTCCAAAAAAGCGGCTGTTGCAAAAGAATTAGTTTAAAAATGAAGGTTTTGTATATTTGTGCATTATGACAAGTGCCGCAAAGACAAAACCTTCTTTACATACCGTTTTAACACCTCAGCTCTTAGATTTATATGATGTAAAAGATAGCATTGTTGTGATTATTGATGTATTCAGAGCTACTTCCACGATGGCTACTGCATTGTACAATGGTGCCAGTAAAATTATTCCTGTAGACTCACCCGAGGTTTGTATAGAAGTAGGAAAGCAAACTGGAGGTGTCACTGCGGGGGAAAGAGATGGAAAAATTATCCCAGGCTTGGCCTATGGTAATTCACCTTCTGAATATCCAAGAGATTTTATAGAAAATAAGATATTAGTCATTACGACCACCAATGGTACAAAATTATTGCACCTTGCCTTAAAGCAGGGGGCGAAAGATATTATCACTGGGTCCTTTCCTAATTTGACGAAAGTTGTAGCATATCTAAAAGAACAAAATGCACCCGTTATCTTAGGCTGTTCCGGTTGGAAGAATAGATTTAATATTGAAGATGTTTTGTTTGCGGGAGCGGTTATTGATCAAATAAAAGATTCCTTTGCGATTCATTGCGATAGTAGCTTTATGGCCAATCAATTATATAATCAACATAAAAATGATTTACCCAGTTATATAAAAACAGTTACGCATTGGCACCGATTGGCAGCTTATGGCCTTGAAGAAGACATGTTATATTGTATTTCAATAGATACAGCGCCTTCTTTGCCCATATTTAAGGAAGGAGCCCTTGTAAATAGGGTATAATCACATTATTTTCACATTCATTTTAAATAGGCTACCATATTAGCTAGCAAAGCCTTACATTTGCAAATTGCCCTTTTTTAAGGGCTTTTTGTACCATTATGGCATTACCCTATTTAGTAAAACACATTTATAGCTACGGCACCGAAGAGGTGATTCGTAGAGGCAAGAAAATATTTGCATTAAAAAATATTGAGTTAGCAAAGTTCGATCCTTTAATAGGAAGTATTCATTGCCGTGTAAAAGATGATGGGTATAGTACCTATTACAAAGTCACCATAGAAAATTTTAAGAGCGCTGCTACTTTGTCATTGCGTTGTGGCTGTCCTTATAATTTATCAGAAGTATGTAGACATAAAGCTGCTGCACTTTTTTATATCCAAGATTTATTAGATAAAAATTTATTAGACTACAAACCTGCATCTTATAAGACAACGCATACGCAGTTAAGAACAAAGACCTTAGATTTAAAAATGATTCGAATGCTTTGTTCAAAAGCAATATTCGAAAAAGCAGAACAAACCTTAAAATCAGTTAGACCCCATATTATTGAAAGTGAAAATGAAAAAGTTGTCGCTGAAATAGACGAAAAGGGCAAAACCTTTCATGTTATTATTCAAAAAAATGAAGAACGTTTTTTTGACACTTCTTGCGATTGCTTGTCTGAGACGGAGTATCCGCTGTGCGTGCATAAAGCCATGCTACTGCTTCAATTGTTTTTATTAAAGGGTGCTGATTATTTTGAAACCATTCGTAACTGGGATAGAGAGAAAAACAAACTATTGGCATTGTATGGTTTTACTTTAGATGATTATATAGAAGATAAGTTTGAATTTATATATCACGATGGTAAGCCCTTTTTGAAAGTATTGGATGAAAAAATTCAAAAAGTAAATGGCGCCAAATCAATTACGATAAAAAGACCTTCTTCTAATGATTGGGATATAGAGGAAGAGGATCCTGCATCCAATGAAGAGGCGGTTATTAAAGAGCGTTTTGGTATTGTCATGCAGCACCAGCCTACTATCTATCCTTATATTTCTTTTAATGTAGTGAAAGGGGAAGTAAATGAAGAGGGCACTTCCTTTTTAGGGAAAGTGGAAAAGATAGATCTTGTAAAATTTATTACTCCTAACTTAATTAAAGAAGAAGATAAAATATTATTACAGTTGGTCAAGAAATTGCAACCTGCTGAATTGTCTAAATTTTTGAATAAAAATTCACCTTTCCAAGGGTTGTGGGATAATATTGTTCATACCGATGAAGAGAGTTTGCCTGATGAAACAAAAGAATTGATGCAAGAATATTTGCATCCTAAAATAGAGAAAGTTTGGAGAGATTTATCAGAACACCCTTTTAGTTTTTATTTACCGCACAATAAGCCTTTTACTACTGCTAATATGCAAAAAGCAGAATTGGTTTTTAATACCATTCAGCCAAGCTTTAGAGTAGAAAAAGAAGAGAATAGCTATATTGTTTATGCAGTAGTCAGCTTACCCGAAGGAAAAATTCCTTTAGAAGACAATCATGCGAAGTCGAATTATATTTTTCAATATCACCACCAATTTTTTGTTTGGAAGAATCGTGCCGATTTATTGTGGGTAGAAAAATTTATGCCAACTGGGTTTCATGAAATTAGTTTAGATAAATGGCCTGATTATCTTCAAAAAACATTGCTGCCCTTATCTAAACAATACCATGTTTCATTAGACAATGTAACACAGGAAAAAGTAAAAGGGGTAAAGCCACAACTTCAAATTCTATTAAAAGAAAACGGAGACTATTTGTTTTTTGAACCCATGTTTGCATATAAAGATATTGTTGTCACTAAGGATGATGGTCCTTCTGTCATTCAACAACTGGGCGATAAAATAATAATTCTGGAAAGAGATCTTGCCGCAGAAAGGCAATTGATGAACTTAATTGAACAATTACATTCTGGCTTTATTCGTCCTAACGAAGGCAATGTATTAGCCTTGAAAGGCGCAGAAGTATTAAAGAACAATTGGTTCTTCTTGTTTATAGATACATTGAGAGAAAAACAAATTCCTTTATTTGGAACTGAATATTTAAAACAATTTAAATATAATACTGCAAAGCCTGCTACTCGATTATACATTAGTAGCAATACAGATTGGTTTGATGCTAAAGTAGAGATTTCGTTTGGCGAACAAAAAGTTTCCATACAGGATATTAAAACAATGCTATCTAATAAGCAACAATTTGTGCCTTTGAAAGATGGTAGCTTAGGAGTACTTCCAGAAAAATGGCTCAATAAATATTCTTTATTATTTAAAGTGGGAGAAGGAAAAACAGATACGCTTAAACTAAGCAAGTATCATTTTTCTATATTAGATGAATTATACCAACAAAGAGATGAGGAAGAATTAATTTTTCAGTTAGAAGGCAAGTATGAAAAAATAAGAGAACGTTACGCGATAGCAGATGTTATACCACCAGCGCACTTGATGCCTATATTACGTCCTTATCAAGTGAGTGGGTTCCAATGGTTAAACTATTTACATGATGTACAATGGGGTGGCATCTTAGCAGATGATATGGGATTGGGTAAAACCATTCAAACACTTTCTTTCTTACAACATTTAAAAGAAAAGAATGGCAAATTAGTGGCCTTGGTGGTTTGTCCTACCACACTATTATTTAACTGGCAGAATGAATTAAAAAAATTCACTCCAACTTTAACCTATCATATACATCACGGAGGCTCTAGAAATAAACAATTGTTGCTGAGTCAAGAAATTGAAGTGATTATAACTACTTATGGAACTTTAAGAAGTGATATTAAAATGTTTGTGGAAGTGAATTTCGATTATGTTATTTTAGATGAAAGCCAGGCTATTAAGAACCCTGCTAGTAAAGTAACAAAAGCAGCTTGTTTATTAAAGGCTGCCAATAAATTATGCTTAAGTGGTACTCCATTACAAAATAATACTTTTGATATATATGCGCAGATGAATTTCTTGAATCCTGGCATGCTTGGAACTGTTGAATATTTTAAGCATAATTTCTCTATGCCTATTGATAAATTTGATGAGCAAGAGCAAAAAGAACATTTAAGAAAATTTGTATTCCCTTTTATATTAAGAAGAACCAAAGAACAAGTAGCAAAAGACTTGCCTGAAAAACAAGAGATGGTTTTGTATTGTGAAATGGCAGAAGGACAAAGAAAAATTTATGAAGCGTATCGTAATGATTATCGCGATAAATTAATAGGCATGGTGGAAGAGAAAGGCATACAAAAGTCGCAACTTTCAATTTTACAAGGCTTAATGAAATTGAGACAAATTTGTGATAGTCCTGCAATTTTAAAAGATGAATCTTATCCAAATGATTCTGTTAAACTTACAGAGTTAACACGTGAAATAGCTGAAAACATTGGTGGTCACAAAGCTTTGGTCTTTTCACAATTCTTAGGCATGTTGGCTTTGATTAAAGAACAATTAACAAAACTAGGAATTGATCATGAATATTTTGATGGTAGTAGTACCATTCAAGAAAGAGAACGTGCTATAGAGCGTTTCCAAAATGATGACAATTGTAGAGTATTTTTAATTTCTTTGAAAGCGGGAGGTGTCGGTTTAAATTTAACGGCAGCAGATTATGTTTATATAGTAGATCCATGGTGGAATCCGGCAGTAGAACAACAAGCCATTGATAGAACACATCGTATTGGACAAACAAAAAATATTTTTGCGTATCGTATGATTTGTAATGATACCGTAGAAGATAAAATATTAAAACTACAAGAAAGAAAAAGATCTTTGGCTAAAGAATTAATTTCCGATGAAGTCGGATTTGTAAAATCTTTAACCAAAGATGATATAGCTTATTTATTTAGTTAGTCGGCTTTGTAATTTCTGCAGCGGCTAAACTAGCTTTAGGATTTTTTAGAAATTCATTCTTGCATTCTGTAGAACAAAATCCTAGTACTAAATTTTCATAATGTGCGGTATCGCTTATACCTGCTGTTACAGGCATGCCACAAGTAGGGTCTTTTTTATTGTTCACTAAGCTTATAGCAAAAGTTTTTTCAGTTGCAGTATCTGTCGTGGCTATTTGCGTTGTATCGGCTGCAGAGCTATTTGCTTTCTCTTTATTTTCACCACATGATACAACCAATAGGGAAGCAAGAAGAAGGCTACTTGAAATGATTATTTTCATAATTTTTATATTTTGTTGTTGCTGAAATTTAATTCTATTTAGATCAAAATTACGAATCAAATAGGCCAAGAAAAAACTAACACTCATTCATTTCGAAGGAAATTAGCGTCCCGCAAGGCTTTAAACTGCAAATTATAGCCCAATTCAAGGCATTTTGTCTATTTTATTAACTATTTTTACGCTCTCATTCCTATACAAAAGGAAATTATTAATGAAACAGGAACAATTACATATTTTATTGACTAGTGCTTATAATGCACCCGTTCCTGTTTTGAATGGCCCGAGTCCTATTTGCATGCCACGAATCGTAGGTTATTTCTACCGACGTGGATTCTGATAGGACGAGCAATTGGCACTTGCCCCTATCAGTGGAAAAAGCCCCAAAAGAACCTCTCTTTCGCCAGAATTGTACTTTCCTAAATTTAAAAGCTCATTGGAACAGAAAATAATAGTACGTGTTGCCCATAGTGGTGACGCTTCTTTTGCAAATGCCATTACAGATGAAATGGCTTCTTCGGCTAAAGCACGTGGCACTGGTATTGCTAAACGTAGTCCAGACTATGTCGCTAAAAAAATAAACGAAGGAAAATCGGTTATTGCACATACTGAAGATGGAACCTGGGTTGGGTTTTGTTATATCGAAGCATGGCAACATGGACAGTTTGTGGCCAATAGTGGTTTAATTGTAGCACCTGCTTTTAGAAAAACAGGGATCGCTAAAAAAATTAAGCAAACTATTTTCCAATTGTCAAGAGAAAAATATCCTACTGCTAAAATATTTGGATTAACAACTGGCTTAGCAGTAATGAAAATAAATAGTGAATTAGGTTACGAGCCTGTCACGTATAGTGAACTAACGGATGATGAAGAGTTTTGGGCAGGCTGTAAAAGTTGTGTGAATTATGATATATTAATGAGTAAGGAGCGTAAAAATTGTATGTGTACAGCAATGTTATTTGAACCAAAGCAGCCTCATGACATTCATGAAGTGGTCACTGAGTTTTCAAATAATTCAAAGTTGTATGAACGCTTTATGAAAATAAAACAAAGTAAATTATTAAACTGGTTTAGAAAATAATAAACAAATGGAAAAAGTAATTTTAGGTTTTAGCGGCGGATTAGATACCACTTATTGTGTTAAGTATTTAACAGAAGATAAGGGATTGGCAGTGCACAGTGTGGTAGTGAATACAGGTGGGTTTACGCAAGAAGAGCTAAAAAAAATAGAAGCACACGCTTATGCATTAGGTGTAAAATCGCACACAACAGTGGATGCGGTGGAGGGTTATTATGATAGCATTATTAAATATTTAATATACGGTAATGTGCTAAAAAACAATACCTATCCTTTAAGTGTAAGTGCAGAACGTTTAAGCCAAGCGCTTCATATTGCAGCGCATGTAAAAAAATTAGGTGCTCAAAAAGTAGCACATGGAAGTACAGGAGCAGGTAATGATCAAGTTCGTTTTGACATGATTTTTCAAGTTATGATTCCAGGGGTTGAAATTTTAACACCCATTCGTGATTTGCAATTAAGTAGAGAAGCAGAAATTACGTACTTAAAAGAAAAAGGGGTAGCAATGAATTTTGAAAAAGCTGCCTATTCTATTAATAAAGGTTTGTGGGGAACCAGTGTAGGGGGAAAAGAAACCTTACAATCCAAGGGTATGTTACCCGAAACTGCATGGCCAACACCTATGACCAAAGAAGGTCAAGAAGAAGAAATGGTGATTGGTTTTGAGAAAGGAGAAATTAAAACGGTCAATAAAAAAACATTTACTCATCCAACTGAAGCCATTCAATATATACAATCTATAGCAGGTGCTTATGGTATTGGAAGGGACATTCATGTGGGGGATACTATCATAGGAATTAAAGGCCGTGTTGGTTTTGAAGCGGCTGCGCCAATGGTTATTTTAAAAGCACATCATGCTTTGGAAAAACATGTTTTAACCAAATGGCAATTGTCTTGGAAAGATCAATTGGCACAATTCTATGGCAACTGGTTGCATGAAGGACAAATTTTAGATCCAGTGATGCGCGATATAGAAGCGTATTTAACTAGTTCACAAGAACAGGTATCTGGAACAGTTTCTATACAATTGTATCCATATCGTTTTCAAATTATTGGCATTGAATCTGAAAATGATTTAATGAGTGCAAAATTTGGAAAATATGGTGAGATGAATACCGGTTGGACGGGTGCGGATGTGAGAGGATTCACTAAAATATTTGGTAATCAAACTAGCATCTTTCATCAAATAAAAGAATCGAATAAAAAATAATTTTAAACTACAAAGATGATACCATTCATTAAAGTTGGCATAATAGGAGGAGCGGGTTATACAGGCGGTGAATTACTGCGTGTATTATTGCACCATCCCAATAGCGCTATATCATTTGTGCATAGTACTAGCAATGCAGGGAATTTAGTGAGTTCGGTGCATACTGATTTAGTGGGAGATACTGAATTGATTTTTACAAATACTATCGATCAAAATATTGATATTTTATTTTTATGTGTGGGACACGGAGAAGCTATTAAATTCTTACAAACAAATACCATAGCGCCAAGTATAAAAATGATAGATTTATCACAAGATTTTAGATTGACTGCTGCAGCAGCGCAAGGGGATAGACATTTTATCTATGGACTCCCAGAATTAAACAAAGCGGCTATACAGTCTGCTCAAAATATTGCCAATCCGGGTTGTTTTGCAACAGCCATTCAATTAGGCTTATTGCCTTTGGCGGAGAAGGGATTATTGGAATCTGTTTACACTACTGGTATCACTGGATCTACTGGTGCGGGACAAGGTTTATCTTCTACGAGTCATTTTAGTTGGAGAGCCAATAATATCCAACCCTACAAAACATTACAACATCAACATTTATTTGAAATAACACAAAGTTTACATCAATTACAAGGCAATAAAAAAGCAGCAGTACATTTTGTGCCATGGAGAGGTGATTTTACGAGAGGTATTTTTGCAAGCTCTATTATTGAAACGAAGTTGACATTGGAAGCGTTATATGAAATGTATACGCATTATTATGATTGGCATCCTTTCACGCATGTTTCTAAAAATGCAATTGATTTAAAACAAGTAGTGAATACGAATAAGTGTTTAATTCATATTGAACAACAAGACAATAAAATGGTAGTGCATACTGCCATTGATAATTTATTAAAAGGTGCAGTAGGTCAGGCGGTACAAAATATGAATTTAATGATGGGCTTGCCTGAAATAGCAGGGCTTCAATTAAAAGCAAGTAATTTTTAAAATAGTCAACATGTCTTTATTTAAAGTATATCCATTACAACCCATTTCCATTACAAAGGCATTGGGAAGTCATGTGTGGGACGAAAAAGGAATGGAGTATTTAGATATGTATGGCGGTCATGCAGTTATAAGCATTGGTCATACGCATCCACATTGGGTAAACCGCATCGAAGATCAATTGCATGCCATTGCCTTTTATAGCAATTCTGTGATCATGCCCATTCAGGAACAATTGGCCACCGCTTTAAATAAAATAAGTGGAAAAACAGACTACGAATTATTTTTATGTAATAGCGGTGCCGAGGCAAACGAGAATGCTTTAAAATTAGCTTCTTTTCATACAGGCAGAAAAAAAATCATTGCTTTTTCAAAATCTTTTCATGGGCGTACTTCATTAGCAGTGGCTGCAACAGACAATGCAAGTATTGTGGCACCTGTGAATGAAACAGATAATATTATTTTTTTACCTTTCAATGATGTAGCAGCTTTAGAAAAATGTTTTGCTGAAAATGCAAATACAATTGCAGCTGTCATTATTGAGGGCATTCAAGGTGTTGCTGGTATTTATGAGGCAAGCAATGTTTTTTTACAAGCCATTCGTCAACAATGTGATCAATACGGGGCAGTCTATATTGCAGATAGTGTTCAATGCGGTTATGGCCGTTCGGGTAAATTTTTCTCACATGATTTTGCAGGCGTGCATGCCGATATTTATTCAATGGCAAAAGGAATGGGCAATGGATTTCCTATTGGCGGCATTTTAATTGCACCGCATATTAAAGCAAAATTTGGTTTATTAGGTACCACATTCGGTGGTAATCCATTGGCTTGTGCAGCAGCATTGGCCGTAATTGAAGTAATGGAAAAAGAAAATTTAATGGAGGCTGCCGCTCAAAAAGGGAAAACATTAATGGAAGCTTTGCAAAATATAAAAGGAGTGAAGGCAGTAAGAGGAAAAGGGTTAATGATTGGTTTTGAAATGGAACCTGCATTTGCAGACCTAAGAAAAGTGTTACTAGAAAATTTTAAAATATTTACAGGTGAAGCAAAGCCTAATGTGATACGTTTGTTACCGGCTTTAACTATTACTTCATCAGATATTGATTTATTTTTAAAGGGCTTATCAGATGCCATTCACCTCATTTCAAATAAGACAACTTAAAGTTTTACTATGAAGCAATTTATTTCTGTTAAAGATGTGCATGATATTAATGCTTTAGTAGCCAAAGCCTTGGTGTATAAAAAATTACCTTTTAGTGATAAAAAATTAGGTGCAGACAAACGTATTGGTTTACTTTTTTTAAATCCAAGCTTAAGAACAAGATTAAGTACACAAGTGGCAGCTCAAAATTTAGGCATGGAGCCCATTGTTTTCAATATAGATAAAGAAGGCTGGGCCTTAGAATTTGCCGAAGGGGCCATCATGAATGGAAGTACGGTAGAACATATTAAAGATGCAGCCCCTGTATTTGGTAATTATTTTGACATTTTATGTATTCGTACTTTTCCTAGTTTACTAGATAAAGAAGCGGATTATAGTGAAAAAATTATTTCACAATTTATACAATATGCAGGCATTCCGGTAGTAAGCTTAGAGAGCGCAACCCTGCATCCGCTACAATCATTAACAGATATCATAACCATCCAAGAGTCAATGGCTGTTAATGACATTTTCAAAAATAAAAAACCAAAAATTGTTTTAACCTGGGCGCCACATATAAAACCTATTCCTCAATGTGTTGCAAATAGTTTTAGTGAATGGATGGGTGCTTGGGGAGAAGCAGATTTTGTTATTACACACCCAGCGGGGTATGAACTTGCTACTGACTACACCAAGGGGGCAACTATTACACATAATCAAGAAGCTGCTTTGAAAGACGCCGACTTTGTGTATGTAAAAAATTGGAGTAGTTATGAGCAATATGGGAAAGTGTTATGCAGCGATGCGCATTGGATGATGAACAATCAAAAATTAGCGCTTACTAATAATGCAAAACTCATGCACTGCTTGCCTGTTAGAAGAAATGTTGAATTAAGTGACGAAATTTTGGATGGCCCTAATAGTTTAGTGACCAAAGAAGCTTCTAATAGAGTATGGGCAGCACAAGCTGTTTTAGCAGAAATATTAAAAGCAATAAATATTTAATTAAAAATAAAAAGAGTTCATTCAATAAGTCATGGAATCATTGTATATTATTAAAATAGGAGGCAATATTGTAGACAATCCAGCATTGTTATCAACTTGCTTGCAATCTTTTGCGAAAGTAAAGGGCCATGCTATTTTAGTGCATGGTGGCGGAAAATTGGCCACCAATATGGCAGATTCAATGGGTGTTCCACAAACCATGATAGAAGGAAGGCGTGTAACAGATGAGGCTACTTTAAAAATTGTAACCATGGTATATGCGGGCTATATCAATAAAAATATAGTTGCACAGTTACATGCATTAGGAGTTAATGCGATGGGTTTATCTGGGGTAGATGGTAATTTAATTCAAGCACATAAAAGAACGAATACCGCCATTGATTATGGATGGGTAGGGGATATTGATTCTGTGAATACCGATTTGCTGATACAATTGCTTTCTGCTAATACAAAATTAGTAGTGGCGCCCATTACCCATGACGGGAAAGGGCAATTGTTGAATACCAATGCAGACACTATTGCACAAAGTTTGGCCACTGCATTGTCTGCAAAGTATGCTGTGCATTTAATTTATGGTTTTGAAAAAGAAGGCGTACTGAAGGATGTGAATGATCCTAGTTCAGTTATTTTGCGTTTAGATCGACCGTTATACGGTACACTAAAAAATCAAAAAGTCATATTTGAAGGTATGATTCCTAAAATTGACAACGCGTATTTGGCGCTTGACAATGGTGTACAATCAGTCATCATTGGGAAGGCCGAAAAAATGAATGAATTAATTAATGGTACTGCAGGTACCACAATCACCCACTAATGTCACAAACAAATAATATACAAAACAATAATACTATAAGTGTCTTACAAAAAGACGCGCTTGATTTATTAAAAACATTAATCGCTATTCCTTCTTTTAGTAAAGAAGAAGATAAAACTGCACAAGTGCTAGTGCAATTTTTTACCGACAGAAATATTGCTACTAAAAAAGTAAAAAATAATATTTGGGCAACCAATTTACATTTTGACACTACTAAACCTACTATCTTATTGAATTCGCATCATGATACAGTAAGACCTAATAAAGGATATACAGTAGATCCGTTTAATCCAATTGAACAAGAGGGTAAAGTTTATGGATTGGGTAGTAATGATGCAGGCGGATGTTTAGTAAGCTTATTGGCTTGCTTTTTACACTTTTATGCAATCCCTACTCTAGCTCACAATATTGTATTTGTGGCTTCTGCCGAAGAAGAAATTTCTGGCCATGATGGTATAGAATTAGTCTTACCTGAATTACCTGTAATTAATTTTGGAATCGTAGGAGAGCCTACTAAAATGGAAATGGCCATTGCGGAAAGAGGTTTATTAGTTTTAGATGTAGTTAGTACTGGTAAAGCAGGGCACGCTGCCAGAGAAGAAGGCGAGAATGCTTTATATAAAATATTACCTGACTTACATTGGTTTCAAAACCATCAATTTGAAAAAGTATCCAACTTATTAGGAAAGGTAAAAATGACGGCCACCGTCATAGAGACAGATAATAAACAACACAATGTAGTTCCCTCTACTTGCAAAATGGTTGTAGATGTTAGGGTAAATGAATTGTATAGTTTTGAAGAAGTATTAACTACCATCAAAGAAAATGTGCAATCAACAGTAACCCCAAGAAGCCTTAGATTGCGTTCGACAAGTATTGAACTCGACCACGTATTAGTGAAAGCAGGCACTGATTTGGGTAAAGGCTATTATGGGTCGGTTACCACTTCAGACAAAGCATTAATGCCATTTCCTACTTTGAAAATGGGGCCTGGCGACTCTGCTAGAAGCCATACTGCAGATGAGTTTATATATAGTAAAGAAATAGAAGAAGGAATAGTAACTTATATACAATTACTTGAAAAAATAGTGTAATTATGAACAAGCTCTGGCAAAAAAATAATAAAGTATCAGCACTGGTGGAGAAATTTACCATTGGAAATGATCAAGCCATGGATCAATATTTGGCGGCCTATGATGTATTGGGTTCTATCGCGCATACTACTATGTTATCGGAGGTTGGCTTATTAACGGCCATCGAGCAAACAAAACTAAAAAAAGCATTAGTTGACATCTATCAAAAAATACAGGCAGGAGCTTTTACATTAGATTCTGGTGTGGAAGACATTCATTCGCAAGTAGAAATGATGTTAACGGAAAGCCTAGGAGATATTGGCAAAAAAATTCATAGTGCAAGAAGCAGAAACGATCAGGTTTTAGTGGACATAAAATTATTTCTACGTGCTGAATTAATTAGCATGAGTAATGCAATACAAACATTTTTTACTTTGTTACAAGAAAAAAGTGAGGCACATAAAAATGATTTGCTCCCTGGCTATACGCATTTGCAATTAGCCATGCCTTCTTCTTTTGGCTTGTGGTTGGGCGCTTATGCAGAAAGTTTGGTAGATGATATGACGATGGTACAAGCTGCTTATACTAT
This sequence comes from uncultured Bacteroidota bacterium, assembly GCA_903854725.1. GTDB lineage: Bacteria > Bacteroidota > Bacteroidia > Chitinophagales > Chitinophagaceae > Sediminibacterium. Next base: position 24,331 of record CAINWZ010000144.1, on the reverse strand, counting down.
TGTTAATAAAAACCCTTTAGGGTCGGCAGCTGGTTATGGATCTTCTTTTCCTATTAATAGAAAAAGAACTACCGAACTTTTAGGCTTTGATGCATTAAATTATAATGTGGTGTATGCACAAATGGGTCGTGGTAAAGCGGAGCGTGTGACTGCTATGGCATTAGCCAATATTGCAGATACGCTATCAAAATTAAGTATGGACGCTTGCTTATTTATGAATCAAAACTTTGCCTTCATTCAATTCCCTGATGAATTAACTACGGGTTCGAGCATCATGCCACATAAAAAAAATCCAGATGTTTTTGAATTAATAAGATCTTATTGCAATAGAATTAAAGCCTTGCCGAATGAAATAATGATGATGACCACTAATTTGCCTTCAGGCTATCATCGTGATTTACAATTATTGAAAGAGCATTTATTTCCCGCTTTCACACAATTAAAAAATTGCATCGAAATGGCTTCTTTAATGATACAGCATATGGAAGTGAAAAAAGATTTATTGGAAGATCCTAAATACCAATATTTGTTTAGTGTGGAGGAAGTAAATAAATTAGTTGCTGGGGGAATGCCATTTAGAGATGCTTATAAACAAGTAGGTTTGGATATCGAAGCGGGTAAATTCACCTATTCTACTCAAATCAAGCATACACATGAGGGCAGTATTGGTAATCTTTGCACCACTCAAATAGCGGCAAGTATGCAAAAAGTGATGGCTTCTATGGAAATTGTTAAAGTAGAGCAACAAATTAAACAATTATTGAAACTTTAAGCTAAAAATTGAAATCCTAACTGTACTTTTGAACCTCTAAAGAAGAAAAATACATACTATGAAAAAAACATTATTTATTTTGAATGTAGTTTTAGCAAGCTCTTTTGCGATGGCGCAAGCACAAACAACTACAAAGCCTGCAACAGCCACAAAACCAGTGAAAGTGGGCAATGCTAAATTAACCATGAGCGTTACGCCTCCTTTAACTATTAAAAATAGCAAAGACAGTGCTTCTTATGCTTTAGGGTATAGAATCGCTCAAAGTCTTAATGGACAAGGGCTACAAAAAATTAACCTTGCCGTATTCAATAAAGGATTATTGGCAGGATTCGAAGGGAAGTCTATCATAATAGATAGTATATTAGATAATTGTATTAAAACATATCAAGAAACAATGAGTGCAGAAAAATCAGCCGCTAACAAATTAGCAGGCCAACAATTTTTAGCAAATAATGCTAAAAAACCAGGAATCGTAACCCTACCTAATGGGTTGCAGTATGAAATTTTAGTGGCTGGCAAAGAAACCACTAAACCAACTTTAAGTAATAAAGTGAAATGTCATTATCATGGCACTTTAGTGGATGGTACTGTTTTTGACAGTTCTGTTCAAAGAGGAGAGCCTATCACATTCCCATTAAATGGTGTTATTAAGGGTTGGCAAGAAGCTTTACAATTAATGACAGTGGGTAGTAAATGGAGATTGTTTATCCCAGCTGAATTAGGTTATGGCGATCGTCAAGCGGGACCAGCTATTGGACCTGGAAGTACTTTGATATTTGAAGTAGAGTTGTTAGGAATAGAATAAGCTTTTCACATTTTTTATAATAGGGACTAGGTCGTAATTTTATACTACCGAAGTCCCTATTTATAATTTAATGGTGATTTGTTGAAGTGTAAAATGTTTAGATGAATAAAAGGGTTTTCTTCTTTTTAAGATTAATATGCATCCTATGAAAAAATATTTAGTTGCTATACTTTTGTTGGCCACCTTATTTGCTTGTTCTCCTAACAATGTAACCATTGACAATTCTATTGTTAAAATTATGGATAGTGCTGGCGTAGTGGGTAGTTTTGCTTTATTGGAAAATGGTTCTGGTAAATTTACAATTGCTAATTTATCTCACTATAAAGACACGGCTTCATCGCCTTTAAGTACTTTTTTTATTATCCCCACTTTAATTGCTTTAGATAAGGGTATCATTAATCATCATCAAGCCACTTGGGTTTCCATGGATTCCACTGCCTATTATCAAAACATATTAAATCAAATTGGTAGACAGGAAATTTTAAAAAGTATTGATTCCCTCCATTATGGCAAAGGAGTTGTGAGTGCTAATTTGGATCAATTTTGGAAAGATAATTCTTTACAAATTACTGCAGACGAACAACTGGGGCTTATTAAAAAAGCATTCTTTAAAGATTTACCCTATCAAAAAAGATCTCAGGATATTTTCAATAAGATGCTTTTAAAAGAAGAAAATAGCAATTACAAATTATCTTATATAACTGCCACCGATTCAGCCACCCATAACGCATGGGTAATAGGTTATGAGGAAGAAAATACGCATATTTACTTTTTTGTATTACATACTACTGCGAAAACTGCCGTAGCTAATAATGACCCAGTCTCATTGGCAAAAAGGATACTACTACAACAGGGGTTCTTAAAAGGACTTAGATAAGCGTATTAGAATAGCGACCAGCTTCCCCTAATTAGCCCTTTCAGCTTAAATTTGGCATTACTTCAATTAAATAATTATCTTTACCAAAGTTAATTATGGAACAGTATTGCAATTCTCTAACATCTTACAATCGTTTAATTACACGTGAAGTAAAAGTGGGAAATCTCATCATTGGAGGAGGCCATCCTATTAGGGTGCAAACCATGACCACTACCGATACTTTAGCTACTGAAAAAACGGTAGATCAAGTAATACTTTGTATCAAAGCAGGTGCAGAATTAGTTAGAATTACCGCACCTAGTAAAACAGAAGCTGAAAACTTAGCAGCTATCAAAAAAGCATTAAGGGCACAAGGATATGAAACGCCATTAGTAGCAGATATACATTTTACCCCCAATGCTGCAGAAATTGCAGCAACGATTGTAGAAAAAGTAAGAGTGAATCCAGGTAATTATGTGGACAAAAAAAAGTTTGAACAAATTGAATATACAGATCAAGAATACCTTGAAGAAATAGAACGTATACGTGAAAGATTTACACCCTTAGTACTTATTTGCAAAGAGCATGGTACTGCTATGCGTATTGGCACTAATCATGGATCCTTAAGCGATCGTATCATGAGCAGATATGGTGATACAGCCATTGGTATGGTAGAAAGTGCAATGGAGTTTTTGCGTATAGCTAGGAGCTTGGACTACCATCAGATTATATTAAGCATGAAATCAAGTAATCCGCAAGTGATGGTGCAAGCGTATCGATTACTCATACAACAAATGCAAAATGAATTTAACGAATGTTATCCATTGCATTTAGGCGTAACAGAAGCAGGTGATGGAGAAGACGGCCGTATTAAGAGTGCTATTGGTATTGGTACCTTATTAGAAGATGGCATTGGAGATACCATTAGAGTAAGTTTAACAGAAGATCCCGAATTAGAAATACCCGTTTGTAAGGATTTAGTAAAACGTTATCCAGCCAATAGAATGAAAGGGGCTGATTTAATTCCTTTCAATACAAACCTAACGTATAGTCCTTTTGAATATAAAAGAAGAGAAACTTTACAAGTAACAACGATAGGAAGCAAGTCGGTTCCTGTGGTGATAGCCAATTTTAAATTTAAGAAAGAAATCTTGCCTGCTCAATTAACAGCTATTGGATATATATATGATGAGGTAACTGATAAGTGGACAATTACGGATGCAGCTGCTGATTTTATTTATAGCCCGAATGAATTATTATCTTTTGATTTACCGGGTACTTTACGTGTGATAACAACACTTCCCCTTTGGGAAACTGCAACAGATACCAACAAGTATTTGCCTTTATTTGATTTTAAAACTTATTTTCAAGCAGCCCGCAAAAGCGATATTATTAATTTCGTAACTGTAGATTGCTATGGAAGTAAAAATGGTGTTAGAGATGATCAATTACTTGCCATTGCAAAAGATAAAACAGTAGTTTTTTGCTTAAGTAGTACTTTATCTCATGCGATGCCTGCTGTTAGAAGAATGATGGTTCGCATGATGGAATTAAAAATTCAATCCCCTGTTATTTTAATGACCGATAGCGCTTGGGCTAGTACAGACGAGCACTTAATACATTTTGCAACCGAAACAGGTGCGCTTTTATTAGATGGATTTGGAGACGGCATTTGTATTGGGGTGAAGGGAAAAATGGCAGAGGCATCGGATAGTGTCATTGAATCGGATAATGAACAAGAAGTAGGAAAAGTTTCAGGCAGAAACTATTTTAGCAATAATTCGGTAGAACAATTTTTAAATGCTACTGCTTTTGGCATCTTGCAAGCTACTCGAACAAGAATCTCTAAAACAGAATATATATCTTGTCCAAGTTGCGGCAGAACTTTATTTGAATTACAAGAAACTACTGCTAAAATTAGAAGTGTAACCAGTCATTTGAAAGGTTTAAAAATTGCCATCATGGGATGCATCGTAAATGGGCCTGGAGAAATGGCCGATGCCGATTTTGGGTATGTAGGAAGTGGTGTAGGAAAAATTACTTTGTACAAGGGGAAAGAAGTGATGAAGCGAAATATAGATAGTGCTATTGCTGTAGATGAATTAATTCTGCTTTTAAAAGAACATGATGCTTGGGTAGACCCAGCCTAATGTTTATATTTAACCTATACCCATGTACCTATTCATTTATATAATTGTTTATTTATTTTCTTTACTTCCTTGGCGTGTAATGTATATTATAAGTGATTTTGTTGCCTTTTTACTACAAAGGGTTTTCAAGTATAGACTTGCCATTGTGCAACAAAATTTAGCCATTGCTTTTCCTAAAAAAACAGAAAAGGAGCGACAAGAAATTGCCAATGAGTTTTACCAGCAGTTCACAGATTCTTTTATAGAAACTTTTAAATTACTTTCCATTTCGGATAAAAATTTTGACAAAAGATTTACTTCTAATGTCGAAGTATTAAATAATTTGTATGCTAGTAAGCAGTCAGTGCAAATTATGGCAGGCCATTTTTTTAATTGGGAGTTTGCCAATTGGGGCGCAGCCAAATATGGGAAATATCCTTTTATTGGAGTATATATGCCATTGAGTAATCCTTATTTTAATAAAATCATTTTAAAATTAAGAATGCGTTATGGCAGCATTATGATTCCGGCAACTAGTTTTAAAACGCAGTTTCATAAATATGCTACAGAAGGTAGTTATGCGATGGCATTGGCTGCAGATCAAAATCCAGGAAATCCTTTGTCAGCTTATTGGTTACCATTTTTTGGCAGACTCACTCCTTTTGTAAAAGGGCCAGAGAAGGGGGCTTTATTAAATAATACAGCACAGGTTTTTGTACATTTTTATCGTGTTAAAAGAGGTTATTATCATTCTGAATATGAAGTAATGACTACTTCTCCAAATTACTTCAAGGATGGTCAGTTAACAGCCTTGTATGTAAAAGTGTTGGAAGAGAAAATTAAATTAAAGCCTGCTAATTATTTATGGAGTCATAGAAGATGGAGATATGAATATGATCCAAAACAGCATGAAAAATTACTAGTTCAATAGAGCCAGATCATCTGAAGCGGGCTTTGCTTTAGTGACTTCTATTTTAAACTTATCTTTTATTGTTTGAACTGCTTCCCAGCCTCCTACCACCACTCTAATATTATGAATGCCTTGTTTTTTCAACAAACTAGCAGCTAAACTACTATTGTCTCCATTTTCTGTAAGTATATAAATATTAAAATGTTCGTCTAATTCAGACATACTCCCTGGGTCGCCCATATCAGCTAACGGAAGTGATACGGAGTCTTTAATATGTCCTTTATCAAAATCGGCTTCGGTACGACAATCTAAAACCATTAAGTATTCATCAAAAGGAAGATCCATAGCTAATTCATCAATTTCAACATCTATCACTAAGTCATTCCTTTTAGAAGCTGCTAACCATGAGGCATAGCCACCTTCTAAATATCCTTTTATATTCGTAAATGCTGCTTTGGTAAAATAGGCCATGGTTTCTGCCGCAATAGCATCTTCTAGTATAAAAACAAGTGGGCTATCTTTTCTAATGATATCCATGGCAATGGCATACTTGGCTGTTGCAGGCGTAATGTGTAATGCATTGGGTATATAGCCTTCCATAAATTGTGCAATAGGCCTTGCATCAACTATAATAACCGATTCATCTTCTATAACTTCAATAAATGTGGCTAAGGATAAAGACATAATTATCCAACAAGTTGTTCTACAAATTTATTTATTTGGTCGATTCTATTATAATCAACTGTATAAAAAATAAATTTTCCTTCACGAATTGTCGACACAATGCTTGCTCTTCTTAAGATAGCTAAGTGTTGCGAAGCAACAGATTGTTCTAATCTTAATTTTACATAAATTTCTGTAACAGTTACTTTTTTTTGTTCGTCAATTAATTTTACTATTTGTTGACGTAGCTTATGATTTAAAGCACGCAAAATCATCGCTGCTTTTTTACTGTGTAACAAATCTACTTTTAATGGGGTTGCTCCATTAGCTAATTGTAGTTGTGGTAATGACTGATTCATACTGTTTTATTTTTGGGGGTTGTTCTACAACAAAATTACAAATTATATTTAAAAATATTATTTATATTTTAATATGTAATTTGTTAATAATTTGTCTTTTGTGCATGCTAGCTACACATTAGCTTAGATATAGTTCTACATACCTGGTTTAAACCGCTCATCCTTTTTTTAACTCAAAAAGGGCTATTTTTTAAAGAAAAAATCTTTTAAATAAGCAGGGCTGCAGTAGGCAGTGTCTTCAAATTTACCAAGAACAAAAGCGGCTTCTCCTAACTGAATGTTATCCAATATATTATATGTATTTTCTATAAATAACAAAGAAGGGTCTTGTAATAATTCCTTGGCCTTGGTGGCAGCCGATCCAATACAAAGGGTTGGATTTTTTTCAAGAAGGGCAGCAAGATAGGGTGTGTCAATAATAATAGCTTGCTCGTTTTGAATACATTGCAACCTACTATTATACACTGCCCCGAAAACCTCCATTCTTTTGGCATCAATCATTGCAAATATTTGTACTTTTTCTTTTTGGCTCATAAACCATGGGTGGTTTTTTGCAGTATTTGCTAAAAGACCTAAAGTAGATAGCCCAATAAGAGGTTTATGTAAGGCGTAGGCAATTCCTTTGGCACTTGATAAGCCAACTCTTAAGCCAGTATAACTTCCTGGGCCCATGGTTACAGCAATGGCATCAATAGAGGCTAGCTTTATATGCGTTTCGGTAACTAATTCTTGTATAGCAACTTGTAAAAAGGAAGCATGGGTTTGAAATACATCATTTTCTTTTAAAGCAACCAATGCTCCGTTTTGACTAAATGCCACCATGGCTTTTTCGCCAGCAGTATCAATATGTAATAGGATTGCCAAGTTCTTTAAAATGTTTTACAAAAATAGGTGGTGAATTGCTAGAAAAACAAGAAATTGCAATCTTAATTCAATATTATGTCAAAACAAATCATTCAATCAAGTAAAGTACCTACTCCTATTGGTCCTTATAGCCAAGCAGTTATTGCAAACGGTTTTTTATTCGCTAGTGGTCAGGTAGCTTTTAATCCTGCTACGGGCGAGTTGGTATTAACCGATATTCAAGCGGAAACAAGGCAAGTAATGGAAAACATTAAGGCCATTTTGGAAGAAGCAAAATTAAGTTTTGCCCACGTAGTTAAAACAACCATATTTTTAAGCGATATGCAGCTGTTTGCGCAAGTAAATGAAGTGTATGGTAGTTATTTTTCTGCAAATTTTCCTGCACGTGAAACCGTTGCGGTAAAAACATTGCCACGTAATGTAAATATCGAAGTAAGTATTACTGCTGTTGTTGATTTGTAATATTTTACTTTATAATAAATTGGTAACTAGTTTTTAGTACTAAGTTTTGATGGGGCTTCATTATTTGAAGCCCTATTTTATTATTGAAACAATTTGGAATCCCGCTTAAATTTTCTATAGCGATACTTTTTCGATCTGCAGGTGTGTACAATTGTAAATAAGGGTAGTTAAGAAGGGGCTGAACAACTAATTGATACCATTCGTTTTCAACTATACAGGCATTACTTTTTTGGGCAATACAATAGCAATTGTCTAAATGAGCGCTGCCTATTTTTTTACTTGTTTCAAATTCATTTTCTTGCAACATCTCTCCAGTCGGAATAAGCATTTCATTATACTCAACTTTCCCCATACTATTAAGTGTTACAAAGCAATCGTTAATAGTTTCTCCTATTTTAAAATAAGGATGCCATCCATCCATCATGGGAATGTCTGAATTGCTTAAGTTGGTGATAATAGTTTCTACGGTTATGATATTATTTTTATGTAATTGCCACTTAATAAGTAAGCTATAGGGGAAGGGGAATCCTTTGTCATTGCCTTCGTAGTGGAATTTTAAATTTACAGAAGCACCATTTGCATCTGTTTCAGTGGATTGAATGGTAAAAACTGCATCATAGAGGATACCATGTAAAGCATGCTTTTCATGGTAAAACTTTTCAATTTTGTAAGTCGTTTCTTGCATTGAATATTCACCATTTTCAAGACGACATGAAAAAGGGCTCATTTTGCCACCCCTGAATCCATTGTGTTCAAAATTCCCCCAGCCTTTAGAAAAATCATTCCCTTCTATTAATTGCAGGGTCTTGTGATGAGCTACTGCCTGCCAGCTATTGAGTAATGCTCCTTTGGTACATATCTCCACCACTGCCTTATTGCTAGTATCTATTAATCGAATTACTTCAAAATGGCTAAGAGGGGCTATTTGAATTTGAAAAGACATGGCACTAGTTTGAATGGAAAATTAAAACTATTCTATTAACTTTGGATAGTAATAAAATAAAATATGTATAAAAATTTATTTTTCGCTTTTTTATTTATCGCCTTACATGGTTTTGGGCAAAAGGCTAATAAATATGATAGTACGCTTAAAATTGGAAAGGCAGGCTATCGTATCACTTGTATGAATAGAAATTTGGATCGCAATACTTTAAATATTAGGCCCATAGGATTTAAAGCTGAAGTAAGGGAGGTTAATCTTGAATTAAAAGGAAAAGTGCTCTCCACTGAAATTGATGATTTAAATAATGATGGATTTCCAGATATTATCATATTTGTCTTAGATGAAAAAAATAAAATAAGCCTTTTTAGTATTGCTTCAAGAGACAACGAAGGGTTGGCGCCTATTTATTTTCCAGACATCACCAATGATTCACAACTAAGTAAAGGATATCGAGGGAAGGATGAATATAAATTAGTGGAAGGGGTATTGTTTAGAAAATTTCCCATTTTTGAATCAGACACAACCAATAAAACGCCCACAAATAAAGTGCGACAAATAATGTATCGCGTTGTGCCTGCTGAGCAGGGATCTTGGAAATTCAAATCTTTCAAAAGTTTTGAAATGTTAGCAGACTAGTTATTGCCCTTTTGTAATGACTACTTTTCCAACTGCTTTTTCATTACCCAAATCATCTCTTACAAATACAAGGTAAATGCCGGTTGCTACTTTATTACCTTCTAAGGATTTTCCATTCCAAATGGCTTGACCTCCTAAGGCCCTTGTTTCAAACATCAATCTACCAGCTAAATCTGTTATTTTAACCAATGCATTTTCAACCAGTCCTCTAAAGGCGATGGGGCCATTATAGTTAGGAGGGACTGGATTAGGGAATATTTTAATTTCATTTTGTGTCGAAGCTCCTTCTGTTGCAAAGCCTCTATAACTTACCATTTGGTTGGCAGTATTAAAGAACACTTCACCATAAGTTGGGTCTATTAAAATTTGTTGAATGGTATCGTTTGGTAAAGGACTATTATTTTTTGTAAAATGTTCTATGATAGCACTTCCATCCGCGCTTAACAACCACACCCCATTTTGTGTACCCACCCATTTTCTATTCGCACCATCTACAGCAATACAATTGACAGACTCTCTTTGCAAGAGCAAACCAACAAAGCCATTTGTATTTTTTATCGTAGGCAGGTATGCATCACAAACTTCTTTCGTGATATCTCCACAATTAAAAATACCAATACCATTATTGGTACCTACCCAAACAGATCCTGTATTATCTACTGCCACACTTAGTACATTGTTGCTGGGTAAATTTCCATTAGACTTAGCAGTGGTTAATTGTTTCCAAGTGGCAGTATTAAAATATTTATTATGTTGATACAGATAAAGGCCTTGATTGGCAGGCCCAGGTATCCATGCTTGTCCCTGATTATTGACTACCATTTTTCTTAAACCATTTTTTGAATAAGTTAATGGTAATGGAATAGAAGACCACTTCGCATCTTGTTTTATGACAAGCCCCTGTTCATCTTGCAGTGCCCAGAAGATACCGTCTTTTGTAAATTGGGTTTGTATATAGCTGCCAGAAAATGTATTGGGCGTAAGGGTTTCTATAGTATTGCTATTATTATTGAAATGAAGCAGCCCTTTGGCAGAAGCAAACCACCAACTATCGTCCATTGGATCTATAGTGGCCGAAAAGAGCGGGGGTAAGGTTATTGTTCCAAGTTTTGTATAATTTTTCCAACCTGATTCGCTATAAGTACTAAATCCAGCAGCCTGGCTCCCAAAAGGCGCTAATAAATAATTACCATTGATAAAACCAGTTCCTGTAATTTTTTCAGCAGGTCCGCCTAAAGGTATAAAACGCGCTTCTGTATTTTTTAATAATAAACCATTGACACTATCCGCTATCCATATATTATTTTGATCTACTTCAATAGCTACAGGTACAGCTAGTAAACTTGTATCAATAATACCTGATAGCGTATTGCTTGTATTTAAAGAAAGTAAATTTCCGTTTGTGCCATCAGTGCTAATAATGTATATGCCCTCTTTATTTACAAAGGCATTATTGATATTGCCAATAGATTGCTTATATATAGGTAATGGCTGTGGTAGTTGATAAAGGTTTTTGTTACCAATCATATATATAAGATTATTATAGGCAGCTATTTTTTTGATAGCTGTACTTGTATTTAATTTTTTCCATTGATTGGTGGTTATCCAATTATTTTTTAAGGCCGTACTAAATAAACCTTCTTCTGTTAAAGCGTATAAGCTATCTGCAGTATTAACAGTTTGAATGGTAACAAGCGCTTGTCTTGCATTATTCGCGAACCAAGTATCTTTTATTTCGTGTTTGATTAAATCTATCACTACTATACCAAAGTTGGTCGACACCAATGCCCAAGGTCCTATAACATGTATATTATTTATTTTTTTATTGGGGTAAAGGTTAGAAAGATAGATATCGTTTATCGAAAAAATAGCATCCCCTTTAACAATATCAATATTGCTATTGGCATAGGCAATTATTAATTGTAATTGTTCTTTGTCCCAGGCGATGGATGCTATCTCTATTTCATGCAATCCATTTGACTTTCCTAATAATGTAATATTATTTTTTGCATCAATACTAAAAATCTGATTCGCTGTGGCGCCATATAGTAAGTCGCCTTTTGTAAGATGCTGCACACTTTTATTATTGTAATGTTCTCTCCATTGACCAAGTGGTCCTTTTATGCTTTGCGCTTCTGCATTAAAGTACAGTTGTATACATAAAATTGATAAAAAACATTTTCTAAGCATGCTTCTAATTAAGAGAAGTATAAAGGCCTTCTTGAATCTTAGACCTAAGGTTTAACTCGCTAAAAACTTTATTGTCTCTAGTGGGATATACTCTATTGGAAAGAAAAATAAATAATAATTGTTTTTCTGGATCTGCCCATACACATGTTCCTGTAAATCCAGTATGGCCAAAAGTGCTTGGAGAAGCGCTCAAGCAAGGGTAAGGATCCTTCGCAGTATCATTATTTTTTTCAGGTTTATCAAAGCCTAAGCCGCGTCGACTGTTATCGGTATTATAAGCAGTAAATAATTCAACCGTACTGGGATTTAAGAAGGAACTGCCATTCCAAGTACCTTTATTTAATAGCATAAGATACAGTTTAGCTAAATCTGTAGCATTGCTAAATAAGCCAGCGTGTCCAGCAATCCCACCCATCACTGAAGCGCCTTCGTCATGCACAGCTCCTTGAATTAATTCATGCCTGTAATAGTTATCAACTTCGGATGCTGCAATATTATTTAAAGTGGTTTTTTGTAAAGGTAAAAACCCTGTAGACTCCATGCCTAATGGAGCATAGAATTGTTGAGTAGCATATTCATTCAATGTCATTCCTGTTACTTGTTCTACAATTTGACCTAAAAAAATAAAATCATTATCGCTATAGACATATTTACCAGGCGTTGTAACAGGACTTCTTAAAATTTTATTTTTAATGGTATCAGCCCAGCTATCTAATAAATATTTTGAAGGTGTCATCATTTTATGATGTGCGTTGTCGGGTACTTGCGTAACAAGTCCATCTATAAATGAACCTGTAGGGGTTAATAAAGCTTCATAAAATTTTATATAAGGGTATAAACCTGCTTGGTGTAATAATAAATCCTTTAAGGTGATTTGTGATTTTGCATTACCTACTACCCAAGGAAGGTAGTCGCCAATCGTTTTATTAATATCTACTTTTCCTTGCTCTACTAATTTCATTATAGACACAGTGGTAGCGCTTACTTTGGTAACAGAGGCTAAATCATAATAAGTGTCTATTGTAACTGGAGCAGATCCTTCACCAGCAATATTACCAAACCCCTTGTTAAAAATTATTTTATTATTTTTTGCCACTAGTATTTGACAACCCGGGATAGCTTTTTTGTCAATTGCTTCTTGCACCAAGGCGTCAATAAAAGATAAATTCGGCGATGTGGTTTGTATATTAGTATTGGCGCCCGATTCAATATTATGACTAGGTGTACCATAGGGTAAATCATTACTCACAGTTACCGGAAGTTCTCCAGTGGCCTGCAGCTTCCCTTCAATCCAATGAAGCGCAGCTTCCTGTGAATAAGCGTTATCCTCATACGCAAATAAGATATTTTCAATTCCATTAAATTCACCTACTGCATAAGGATTGCCGAAAATTAGATGAAACCAATTTTGAGGATGTGCATCCTTTAAAAATTGAATCATATTCGCAGGAATTTCAAAATGATTAGCAGGGCGACGATTGTAATTATGCAAGCCAACAATTACTTGATCGAAACTCGCTAAAGATTTTTTTGCGGTTTCTAGTCCCGCACTATCTTTAGGATTGATATAAAATATTTGGAAACCGTATTGTTGAGATAGCGCCTTAGTGATCACATTGGGTTGTGCCAAATTAAGCGCAATGTAGGCTGTCTTTTTTTGAAGTGAGATACTTGCTTGTGCATTTGCCTTTACAAAGGTTAAGGACTGAGCCGCCATTTGCGATTTAAGAGCAGCGACAGACTTATTTAAATCAGCCACTAAATTAGTGGTGTCTATAAATGTTGGTTGGCTTAAGCCATATTTATATTTAGCAGCTAATATTTTTTTTACTCTATCATCAATGTCTTTTTTTGACAAGCGTTTTTCTTTAATAGCTAATTTTATTTTTTCAATCGACTCTCCAATATCTCCAGGTAAACAAAGCATATCATTGCCTGCTAATATAGCTTGCACATTTGCTTCTCCTTTAGGGAAATAATTGCTAATGGCTTTCATATCTAAGGCGTCAGTAACCGTAATACCTTTAAATCCCATTTCTTTTTTTAGTAATTCGTTAATTGCTTTTTCCGATAAGGAAGTGGCATACTTGGGTCTGTTGTCAATAGCGGGTACAGATAAGTGCCCTACCATAACTGATTCAATACCTGCGTCAATCAATGCTTTAAAAGGAGCCAATTCCATTGCGGCTAGTTGTTCTTTTGTTTTATTGATGACTGGTATATCATTGTGAGAATCGACAGCAACATCACCATGTCCAGGAAAATGTTTAGCGGTTGCCATTACGCCGTTGTCCTGTAATCCTTTCATATAGGCGATGCCGTGTTGAATTACTCTTTGTTTATTTTGTCCAAAACTTCGGTCGTTAATAACAGGGTTACTTGGATTGTTATTGATATCTACATCTGGTGCATAGTTTACCTGAATACCTAATCTTTTACATTGTGCCGCTACTGCAGCACCCATTTGATAGACTAAATTATCTGATGCAATGGCGCCTAATGAAAGTTGTCTAGGAAACATTTCAACACTATCTAATCTCATACCAACGCCCCATTCGGCGTCCATCGTAATTAACAAAGGTGTTTTTGCAATAGATTGATAATAATTTGTTTGAAGCGCTTCTCTTATAGGCCCTCCTTGAAAAAAGCATAGGCCACCAACATTGTATTTTTTTATAATTTCGGTTAGGGTATCTAATTTTTTTACATCCCAATTGCTGTGTGCTCTTATAATCATTAATTGGGCAATCTTCTCGTCTAATGACAATTTTTTAAATTGGTGCTTGACCCATTTTTTTTCTGCTTTGCTTTGTGAAAAACTTTGCGGTACAAAAAATAGGGCAAGGGTAATGACAAGTAATATTTTTTTCATTCGTAGTTAATTTTGGGCAATATTATTTTGTAGTTATTGACCGTATTGCAATTTAAGGATAAAAAAAAACTTACCCTAGGTTAGGTAAGCTTTTTTATAATGTTATCTGCCTGCATCAGAAAAGGCAGAAGTTTTCAGCCTGCATCATCAAAGGCCTATGCCTTTGATTCTTCTTCTTCTTCTTCCTCTGGAAGGGTAGGCTCTACTTGATGTTTTTGTAATTGTGCAAACCACTTTACCATTTTCTTCATATCACTTGGATAGACTCTGGTAAAGTCCATATTAGGGAAGGTTTTTTTAAAGTATGCTTGTACTAATTTTGGATCTTTTTCATTCGGTAAAGCTTCTTTTGATTTACCCATAGCTATAAATACCTCAGCCAGAAAAACGTTCTCACGGGTAGTAAATACCTCAATACTCTCCAAATGAGAGAATTGGTGTGCTCTTGAGCTAATGAATTGAGTAGTATCATTTTCTAATGATTTAGCTATCGCGCCATCACTTTTGCTAGTCAATAATTCAAATAAACCTGACATGCCAGACACGGCTATCAATTTGCTGTATTCCATAAATTCGGTGTAGTTTTTTTACGGGCGCAAATTACTGAAAAACACCCAATTTTCGTTTTTTAAACTACCTTTGTTTATCATTAAAACTAAAGGGTATGCCAGGTTTTGAATTCTTTGGAGAAGAAGAAAAAAAAGAAGTAAATGAGGTCCTTGAGACCGGTATTTTAATGCGTTATGGTTTTGATGGCCCTAGAAAGGGTATCTGGAAATCAAAAGAGCTAGAACAGGCCATTTGTAGCCGTTTTGGCACCAAATACGCTCAATTAACTTCAAGCGGCACAGCCGCATTAACTACAGCTATGGCATCCTTAGGTATTGGTGCTGGAGATGAGGTTATCATGCCTGCTTTTACCTTTGTTGCAAGCTTTGAAGCAGTTTTAAGTGTAGGTGCAGTGCCCATTTTAGTGGACATTGATAGCTCTCTAACTTTAGCGCCAGCGGCGGTAGAGGCAGCCATTACCCCAAAAACAAAATGTATCATGCCAGTGCATATGTGTGGGAGTATGGCCGACCTAGATGCATTAAAGGCTATTTGTGATAAACATAATTTACTCTTATTGGAAGATGCTTGCCAAAGCATTGGCGGAACGTATAAAGGAAAAAAATTGGGTACCATTGGACATGCAGGAACATTTTCCTTTGATTTTGTAAAAACAATTACTTGTGGAGAAGGAGGTGTGGTGATGACGAATGACGAATCAGTGTATACAAAAGCAGATGCGTATACCGATCATGGACACGATCATTTAGGAGTTGATAGAGGAGCAGATTTACATCCATTCTTAGGATATAATTTTAGAATAAGTGAATTACATGCTGCGGTTGGTCTTGCACAAATAAGAAAATTAGATCAATTTTTAGCGATACAAAAAAAGAACAATCATATTTTAAAATCTTATTTAGAAAAAGTACCTGGCATTAGTTTTAGGACTGTTCCAGATCCAGAAGGAGATAGCGCTAGCTTCTTAACATGGTTTTTGCCTACAGAAGCTGCAACAATAAAAGTAATTGAGGCAATGAAAGCAGCAGGTATATTAGCGGGTAACTTTTATTGGTATGCAAATAATTGGCATTATATAAAAAAATGGGAACATCTTAAAAAAGTGCAAAGCCTATCTCACTTAAATGAGGCACAACAAAAAGCGTTGCAAGCATTGAATACAAAATCTTTTGATCAAAGTGATGCCATTATGAGCAGGTGTATTTCTACTGCTATAAGTTTAACTTGGACCGAGTCGCAGCTACATGAGAAAGGAACTGCATTTTTAAATGTGATAGCAAAAGCACTTTCTTAAAGAAGCGATTATGTCATTAGGTCAATCTCTGCAACAAAGACAATTACAACGATTGTCGCCTCAGCAAATACAACTCATGAAGTTGTTGCAAGTTCCTACTGCTCAAATTGAACAAAGAGTTAAAGAAGAATTAGAAGAAAATCCCGCTTTAGAAATGAATGCCGATTTGTTGGAAGGAGATATGGAGAAATCGGTTGAAGAAATGCCAGATGATTTATTACAAAGCGCTTTGGAGGAAGAAGAGGCCATTCCTGTGGATGAATTTGAAATGAGTAATGAAGAATTAAGCGAATATAGTTTTGACGATGAAGGAGATGTGGCAGATTATAAAACGAAAGATGATTATTATCCTGAGTTAGACAATGACAAGGTCATTCCCATTAAAGCGGAACAAAGTTTACATGAATTATTGATGGATCAATTGAGTATGTTGGCATTGGCCGACAAGGACTATAAAATCGCAGAACAAATTGTAGGTAGTTTGGATGATGATGGTTACTTAAGAAGAGCCTTACAATCTATCGCTGATGATTTGGCATTTAAACAAAGCATGTGGGTGGAAGAAAAAGAAATCGAAGCCTTGTTATTAAAAGTACAACAATTCGATCCCCCGGGTATAGGTGCTAGAAATTTGCAAGAATGTTTATTGATTCAGTTAAAAAGGAAACAAGCTGAAATGAATGAGCAGGCTTTGCAAGAGCCCACTACAGAGGAGATAAGAAGACTTGCAATCGTCGTTATTGAAAAGCATTTTGAAGAATTTACCCGCAAGCACTACGATAAAATACAAAAGAGTTTACATTTAGACGAAGTGCAAATGAAAGAAGTATTGCATCAAATTATTTCTTTAAATCCTAAGCCAGGCGCAGAGACGGGGCATATGAGTGAGGCGGATAAATATATCATACCTGATTTTACAGTACTTCTTAACAATGGAAATTTAGAATTAACCTTAAACAGCCGTAATGCACCTCCATTGGTTATCAGCGATGATTATAAGTTAATGCTTCGGGAGTATGAACATAGTAATAAGCAAGATAAATCACAAAAGGAAGCTGTATTTTTTATCAAACAAAAAATAGATTCAGCCAAGTGGTTTATAGAGATGATACAGCAAAGACAGCAGACATTGTTGCATACGATGAAGTCGATATTGATGCATCAAGAAGCTTTTTTTATGACAGGCGATACGACTAAGTTAAAACCTATGATTTTAAAAGATATCGCAGAAAAAACAGCCTTAGATGTTTCGACGGTGAGTAGGGTAGCCAATAGCAAGTATGTTCAAACTGAATTTGGTACTTTTTTATTGAAATATTTTTTTAGTGAATCTTTAACAACCGATTCTGGAGAAGAAGTAAGTACAAAGGAAGTAAAAGCTATATTAGAAGAACTCTTGGAATCTGAAGATAAGCATAAGCCCTTTAGTGACGATGAGTTAACAGAGCAGTTGCAACAAAAAGGGTATAATATTGCTAGAAGAACTGTAGCTAAATATAGAGAACAATTAAATGTACCTGTTGCTAGGCTTCGCAAAGAACTCTAGTTAAAATTTTAAATCGACACATGGAAAATCAATCCCCGAAGTTTTTAAAAATGATAGCTCATTTTGTGTCTTATGTATTACATCCTTTATTCATCCCCACTTATTTTTTTCTATATTTAATGCAAGTAATGCCTTTTGAATTTGCGAGTATTACCGATTGGCAATTAAAGATGAAATTATTTAGTGTTTTTTGGTTGACGGCCTTTTTTCCTGCTTTTGCAGTTTTTTTATTATGGAGGTTAAAATTTAGCGATAACATTTTTTTAAAAACACAAAAGGAAAGAATTATTCCTTATGTCATCGTCATGTTTTTTTATTGGTGGATGTATTATTTAAGCAGAAACTTCACCGACCAGCCTTTAGCATTGAAATATTTTTATTTTGGCATTTTTATAGCAAGTGCTATTGGACTTACCGTAAATAATTTTATGAAAGTAAGTTTACATGCCATGGGGGTGAGTGGGTTAATGATGGCTGTGGCATTGGTTAGCTTTTATTATCCAATAAATAATTTGATTTGGGTATTGTTATCAATAATGATAGCAGCAATAGTGGTGAGTGCAAGAATGATTGTAAGCGATCATACAAATAAAGAATTGGTGGTTGGATTTGCAATAGGGATTAGTACACAATTGGCAGCATTTTTTTGGGTGATTTAATTTAAATGTAAACTATGACTTGGTATCAACTAGGGAAGCTCATCGTAAAATACAAAGTAGCTGCATTGACATTTTTAGCTATAAGCACTTTGTTTATGGGTTATTTTGCAGCGCAAGTAAAATTAAGTTATGAGTTTACAAAAGCCATACCGGAAGACAATGCAAAATTTGTAATGTATAAGAATTTTGTTAAAAAGTTTGGAGTAGATGGCACTACGATGGTAGTTGGTTTTCAAACAGACCAATTTTTTACTACCACTATTTTTAATCAAGTAGCTGAATTACAAAAAGATATTAAAACCATTCCTGGTGTGACCGAAGTGGTAAGTGTGCCCAATGCATTTACAATTATCAAAGACACAGTAGCTAATAAGTTTGTAGCACATAAAGTTTTTAATGCTTCTTATACTTCTGACAGCGCTTTACTTGCAGATAAGGCTATATTAGAACAGCTTCCTTTTTATAAAAATTTAATGTATAATCCTATTAGTCATTCCTATATCATGGCTATTAGTTTTTTACCAGATTCAATTAATAGTGGTGCGAGATCGGGCATCATTAACAAATTAAAATCTAAGCTGGATGCCTTTGCTGTAAAAAGCCAGCTGGCTATTCATATTAGTGGCTTGCCTTATATTCGCACGATACTTGCTGAAAGAATTAAAAAAGAAATGCTTTGGTTCTTGATTGGTTCACTTTTATTATCTGCTATTACTTTACTTTTATTTTTTAGATCTATTTCCGCCACTTTATTAAGTTTAACGGTGGTAATGATGGGAGTGATTTGGAGTTTTGGCACGATGGTTTTATTGGGGCAAAAAATTACTTTATTAACAGCACTTATACCACCATTGATTGTTGTGATAGGCATTCCTAATTGTATTTATTTTTTAAATAAATATCATACCTCTTATAAGGAAACCAATAATAAACAAGAAGCTATTGAACAAATGGTTGGCAGAATGGGAGTGGTCACACTATTTTGTAATATAACTGCTGCCATAGGATTTTTTGTATTTGCCTTTACTAAAAGCCCTTTGTTAAAAGAGTTTGGCTGGGTATCTGGGTTAAATATTATGGCTTTATTTTTTATTAGTCTTTTGTTTATCCCTCCAGTACTTATTTATTTGCAACCCCCTGCCACTAAACATGTAAAATATTTAGAGAATAAATTTTTAGAAAAAGTTTTGGTTAAAATAGAACGTTGGACCTTTCATCATACTAAATGGGTTTTTACCATCACAACAGTCCTTGTAGTCATTTCTATGATGGGGTTGATGCGTATCAAAAAAGAAGCTTTTATTGTAGATGATTTGCCTAAGAAAGATACATTATATACCGATTTAAAATGGTTTGAAAAAGAAGCGGGAGGGGTTATGCCATTAGAGATAGTGATAGACACTAAGAAGAAAAATGGTTTAACGAGAAGTATCAAACCTTTGGAAGCGATTGATCAATTGCATGAATTTTTAGTCCAACAGCCCGAATTAGGAAAACCACTTGGATTAATTGAAGGCATTAAATTTGCAAAACAAGCCTACTATGATGGAGATTCCAATGCATACACTATTCCTTCTGGAACAGAAATGGCTTTTATGGCACCCTATTTAGCAATAGACCAAAAAAATACACCGGCTGCTGGTACTAGCCCCACACAATTATTATCAAAATTTATAGATAAGGATAAAAGTGAAACCAGGGTGAGTGTGAATATGAAAGACATTGGTAGTGCAGCGCTTCCAATCTTTTTGCAAAGAATTGATAGTGCTACGAAAGCTATTTTTGATACGAGTAAATATAAAGTGGAGATTACAGGAAGTAGTGTTACTTTTTTAGAAGGAAGTAATTTTATTATAAAAGGATTAGGGGAATCTATCCTTTGGGCATTTTTATTAATTGCTATTTGTATGATTTTCTTATTTCGATCTTTCCCCATCTTAATGTGCTCTTTGGTTCCTAATATCGTACCCTTATTAATTACAGCAGGTTTGATGGGATGGGTAGGGGTTTCATTAAAGCCATCTACTGTCTTAGTTTTTAGTGTAGCCCTGGGCATTGCGATAGATGTTACCATTCGCTTTTTAGTAAATTATAAACAGGAACTTCCTCGCTTAAACAACCAAGTGCATATAACACTGGTTCAAACCATAAAGCACACAGGTATAAGTATAATTTATACTTCCTTGGTATTGGTGGCAGGCTTTGTAATTTTTTGCTTTAGCGATTTTGGCGGAACTAAAGCATTAGGTTGGCTTACTTCACTCACGCTAGTAGTAAGTACTTTTACGAATTTAATTTTATTACCTGCTTTAATAAAAACTTTTATCAAACAAGTTTAATTGGCTTTATACTTGCAGCTAGATTGTTTATTAATGTAGAATAGAAGCAAGGGTATCCTGCAAAGCTGGGCCTCTTAAGTCTGTAGCTATTACTTTCCCCGTAGGGTCTAATAATATATTAAAAGGAATGCCTTCTATTTGATAGGCACTCACTACTATGCTTTCCCATTTTTTTAAGTCGCTAATATGTTGCCAATTGAGTTTATCGTCCTTAATGGCTTCTTGCCAGTTGGCCTTATCATCATCAAGAGAAACGCCGAGTACAGTAAAGTTTTTTTGTTTGTATTTTTCAAAGGCTACAACTACATTCGGATTTTCTCCTCTGCAAGGTCCGCACCAACTTGCCCAAAAATCAACTAATACATATTTGCCTCTTAAGCTAGTTAATGAAATAATTTTACCATTGGCATCTGGCAATGAAATTTCAGGAGCCATCATGCCAATTGAGATAGCGTTTGTTTTTGTATTGGCTTGTACTTGCGTGGTTAATAAATTAGCAAATTGAATCAATGGATCTGCTTTTAATTTTTCGGCTGTTGCTTTCGCTAAAGCTAATACCTGTGCAGATTCCATAGATCTTAAACTAAGCCCTAAAGTATAATAAGCGAAGGCAGGACTAGTAGCACTAGTGATTGCATTTTCTACAAATTTATTGATATCGTTAATTTTATCTATACGTTGTTTTTGTAGCCAATAGACAGTGCTATCTTTCCCATTTTGCTTTTGAAGCGCCTCTAAATTATAAATAGTAGAAAATAAAGAGGAATCTTTTTTACGATATTGAATTAAAAAATCAATCAATGCTTGACTTGTTTTTGAGCCTTTGATGGTATAGGTTTGATAATTATTTGCATCAGCATTTATTTGAATATTTTCTTCATCGTTGATAAAGATAATCTCCATTTCTTTATCAGTGGCAATACGATAAATGCCTTCTTGCTTTGCAATGAATTCAAAAGAATATTTTCCATCTTCTCCTAAAGTGACAGAATCCATTGTGATAATGGGCAATCCGCCATAAGGAACTTCTTGTAATAAAAGTTTTATTTTGGCGGCATGCTGAATCGTACCTGCTACAGTATAGTTTTTTTCACTTGAATTGTTTTTGCAACCTATAGTGGTGAATGTGATACTCACTAAAAGGGCAATTATTATTTTATTATACATTACTAATTAAATTTATTTTATTTATAGGTATGACTTTATTATTTTTTAAGCTAATTTTTGTGCTAGCAAGGAAGTTGTCATTTTAGGATCAGCTTTGCCTTTACTTATTTTTTTTACTTCCCCTACAAAAACCCCTATGATTGCTTTTTTACCTTTTTTATAGGCTTCCACTTCGGCGGGGTGATTCTTTAAAACTTCATCTATCCATTTTTCCAAATCTTCCATTGAATTAGATTGCAATAGATTATTATTTAGCGCATATGCCTTGGGTGATTGAGGATGGGAGATGATCTCCTTTAAAATTTTAGTGCTTGCTACAGAAAAGTTTAACTGGTTACTCTCCACCAATTCTACTAACTCCACTAAATAAGGGATCAATGTAATGAGCGCTTTGAAATTGCCACCGCCTTCATTTAAATAGGCTCTAATAGGACCAATCATCCAATTGGCAATTGCTTTATAATGCGTTGATGCAGCAGCCCATTGTATGTAAAAATCGGCTTCCTCTTTATTTTCTACTAATTGCTCAATAGCATAAGCCGACAAATCATATTGTATTTTCCACTGCTTTTTTAATGTTGCAGGAAGAGCAGGCAATTTACTTCGAATCGCATCAATATAGGCGGTAGTTAAGTGAAAAGGGGCTAAATCTGGATCGGGGAAATATCTATAATCATTAGCGTCTTCTTTATCACGAATAGAAAAAGTAGTATCATTGGTAGCGTCAAAACTTCTTGTTTGTTGAACTATCTTTTCGCCAGTCTCTGTAATTTGAATGAGTCTTTCAATTTCAAATTCTATTGCTTTTTTTATATTACGTATGGAGTTTAAGTTTTTAATTTCGACCCTAGTGCCTAAGGTGGTTACTCCTTTTAATCGAATTGATATATTGGCATCACATCTCAAACTTCCTTCTTCCATATTGCCATCACATATTCCTATCCAGCGAACAAGTTTTCTTACTTCAGTTACAAATAAAAAGGCATCTTCTGCAGAATGAATACAAGGTTCGGTGACCATTTCAACAAGGGGAGTCCCCGCACGATTTAAATCGATAAGGGTATCTGTTGCTGAAATATCGTGGATACTTTTGCCAGCATCTTCTTCTAAATGAATTCTATTTAGTTGTATTATTTTTTCACCTTCTGGTGTTTGGATATTTATAGTACCGCCTACACAAATAGGAGTGGTATGCTGAGATATTTGATAGCCTTTCGGCAAGTCTGGATAAAAATAATTTTTACGTGCAAAGTAATTATTCTTTGCAATTTCCGATCCGCAGGCCAATCCCATTTTAATAGCATATTCTATTGCGGTTGCATTTGTTTTTGGAAGCGTGCCTGGGTGACCCATTGTAATAGGGCTAATATGTGTATTGGCCTCTGCTCCAAAAGAAGCGTCGTCTCCACAGAACAATTTGCTTTGCGTTGCTAATTGAGCATGAATTTCTAAACCAATAACAGCCTCATATTTGTGCGCATCTGCCATAGGGCAAAAGTACATTAAAAATAAAAAAGCCCATCAATAATTGACGGGCTTTAATAAGTTAGTTTGAAGTTTTATTTAAAATGCCTATAAATCGGCAGTTTTTAGTTTTTTGGGAAGCTTTATTTGTATGGTTTTAAGCTCTTTATTTCTTTTTATTTGAAAAGAAAAAGTACTTCCTTCTTTAGCATCTTTGATGATGGGCTTTAAAGCGTCTACATCTTTAATTTTTTGGTCATTTACTTGTACAATAATATCATTTTCTACTAAACCACTTTTAGCGGCAGGTGAGTTTTCGGTAACATTGGTAATTTTAACGCCATCGCCATTTTCAATATCTTCAATGCTAATACCCAATTTTGGTTTATTTTCAAAACCTTCTATATGCATGTCACCCATGCCTGGGAAATTAGGGATAGCAAATCTAAATCCCTCTCTTTGATTGGGCTGTAATTTTCCAGTATTAGGGTCAAAATATTGTTTTGGTGTAAAATTAAAACTCGGCCCATTTTGTCCATTAGGTGAGCTGAAATTATAATATTGCATTGTATTTTTATTCTTTGCTAATGTAGCAACAACTGAATTTGATTTTCCTTTTCTGATATAGTGAATGGTCACTTTTTCTTCGGGTTTGCATTTACCAATAGCATCATATAATGTAGAAGGGCCATCTATCTTTGTGTCATTTACTTTTGTAATAATATCATCATTCATCAGCCCAGCTTTTTCTGCTGGACTTTCTTCACTTACTTGATTAATTTTTGCACCTGCTTCTGTTTCTTCTGTAACTACACCTAAAAAAGCAGGGTT
>CAINWZ010000143.1 GCA_903854725.1 uncultured Bacteroidota bacterium | reverse complement strand
CTTGGAGATTATATCAAACAACTCCTGTTGGTAGTTAGTGTATGGTGGAACCCATAAGTTAGAAGATACAACCTGAACTGATAGGTGTAATGAATATCCTTTATCTTGTGGTATGTTTGTAGAACCTTTTATCACCGTGGAGTAATTGCACTACCTTGCAGTCTATTATGAACACGAATTTTCAGACCCTAGGTCTTATAGAGCCCTTATTAAAGGCCATTCAGGAAGAAGGTTATACAACCCCCACTCCCATTCAAGCAGAATCTATACCCATTGTTTTACAAGGAAAAGATTTGTTAGGTTGTGCCCAAACAGGTACTGGTAAAACGGCTGCTTTCACCCTCCCTATTTTACAATTATTAGTTAAAAACAAAACGGGGGAAAGAAGAAAAAAAATTAGAAGTTTAATTGTTACACCTACAAGAGAATTAGCCATACAAATTGGAGAAAGTTTTAACGCTTACGGAAGACATACAGGTTTAAATTGTACTGTTATTTTTGGAGGTGTTGGACAAGGACCACAAGTAACTGCTTTAAGAAATGGAGTAGATGTGGTGATTGCTACACCAGGAAGATTATTGGATTTAATGAACCAAGGGCATTTAAATATTAGAGAAGTAGAAATATTTGTGTTGGATGAAGCAGATAGAATGTTGGATATGGGTTTTGTGCATGATGTGAAAAAATTATTGGCAGTGCTTCCTAAAAAAAGACAATCGCTATTCTTTTCTGCCACCATGCCTCCTGAAATTGTAAGTTTAGCCAATACCATTTTATTTCATCCACTAAAAGTAAGTGTTACACCTGTTTCTTCCACTGTAGATATTATTGAACAATCGGTTTATTTTGTAGATAAAGTAAATAAAAATGCACTACTTATTGAAATTCTAAAAAACACAGCTATTAAAACAGCCTTGGTTTTTACAAGAACAAAACATGGTGCTGATAAAGTAGTAAACCTACTTTTGAAAAATAATATTAAGGCGGAAGCTATTCATGGTAATAAAGCACAGAATGCAAGACAAAGAGCACTTACTAATTTTAAAGCACAAACTACCCGTGTTTTAGTTGCTACCGATATTGCTGCAAGGGGCATTGACGTAGATGAATTGGCCTATGTAGTAAATTACGAGATTCCTAATATTCCAGAAACCTATGTGCACCGAATTGGTAGAACAGGGCGTGCTGGAGCCAATGGTACTGCCATTTCTTTCTGTGACGCCGAAGAAAGAGCTTTTTTAAAAGATATCGAGAAATTGATTGCTAAAAAAATTCCAGTCATCGAAAATCATCCCTTCCCGATGACCAATTTCAACCCCATTAAAGAGGCTAAACAACAAGGAAGAGGCAATTCAGGCCATGCTAGGTCTAAAGCCATGGCAAATGGAGGTCAAAAAAGACGTTTTAGTAGCCCAAAACCAAATAGGTAATATTACCTTTGATAAACTTAATCCGTTTATTATGCGTACTATTATTACCTATCTATTGTTATCGCTAAGTGTCACTGCCTTTTCACAAGACACGACTATTCAAAAAAATGATTTAATTAGCAGTGCAAAATTATTTGATCTTAGTTTTACTACTAAGGAAATAGACACTTTATACTCCGATGTAATTGACAATCTAGCTAATTATAAGGCCATGCATAAATTGCCTTTAGCTAATAGTGTGCCACTGAGTTTATGGCAAACACCTGTTTTACCGGGCATGCACTTTACTGAAAAACAAAATCCAATCAATTGGAAATTAGACAATACTGTTTCCTTGCCAAAAAATAAAAATGAATTAGCTTTTTACTCCATTGAACAATTGGCTTCCTTACTTAAGTATAAAAAAATTACTTCCCTTGCACTTACTCAATTTTTTATTGAGCGAATTAAAAAATGGGGTGACACTTTACAATGTGTCATTAGTATTCAAGAAGAGATTGCTTATGCGCAAGCTAAAAAAGCTGACGAAGAAATTGCACAAGGAAAATACAGAGGCTTACTACATGGTATACCTTATGGATTAAAAGATTTATTTGCAGTCAAAGGAACTAAAACTACTTGGGGAGCAGCGCCTTATCAAAATCAAACAATTGATGAAGATGCTTTTGTATATACTAAACTAAGAGATGCAGGTGCTGTACTCGTAGCTAAATTTACTTTAGGCGCTTTAGCAATGGGCGATTATTGGTTTGGTGGAAGAACAAAAAATCCATGGAATCTACAATATGGATCATCTGGCTCTTCTGCAGGTTCTACCTCTGCAACAGTAGCAGGCTTAGTTCCCTTTGCTATTGGTACGGAAACCTGGGGCAGTATTGTTTCTCCTTCTACTACTTGTGGTGCCACTGGTTTAAGACCCACTTTTGGAAGCATTAGCCGAACTGGGGCAATGGCCTTAAGTTATAGCTTGGATAAAGTGGGCCCTATTTGTCGTTCTGCAGCTGATGCCGCTATTGTCTTTAATTATATTCATGGAACAGATGGCAAAGACGGAAGTGCAGTGAATAAACCCTTTAATTATGATCCATCGAAAGATATTAAAAAATTAAAGATTGCCTACGCAAAAAATTATTTTGATAAAATAAAAGATACCTCAAGAAACGAATTCAAAGTATTGGAAGCTTTTAAAAAAATGGGTATAACATTAATCCCTGTTAATTTTCCTGATAGTGGTGTTTATAATTTCAATATCATGGATGTTGTTATTGGTGCTGAATGCGCCGCACAATTCGATGAAATGACAAGATTAAATATTGACGATGTTCTCACCAGACAAACAAAGAACGATTGGCCTAACCAATTCAGAACGGCAAGATTTGTTCCTGCCATAGAATATATAAATGCACAAAGACATCGTTATACTTTAATGCAAAAAGTTAATGAAGTGGTACAACAATATGATGTCATTATTTGTCCTTCGAGAGGCGATGGCAATCAATCGGCTATAACCAATTTAACGGGACATCCTGTTGTATGTGTGCCAACAGGTTTTGATAAAAAATTAAATTTACCCACTGGCATAAGTTTTGTAGGAAACCTTTATGACGAGGCCACTATATTATCCATTGCCAATACCTTACAAAAAGCAACCAATTGGGACGAAGCACATCCAGCCCTATTTAAATAAATTATAGCATGAACAGTATCAAGAAGATGCCCGTTAGTCAATTGGGGTATGGATTTATAAAAGAACTTCCTAAAGGGAAAGATGAATATTATTTACGCAATCAACAAAATAGAAGCGGAATTAAATACCGAAGCTTAACTGCATTGGAAATTGAACAACTCGTACGCAACAGAAATTCAAGTGACAATTGGAATCAAATTTTAGTTTCTGATTCTTTTACACCAGAATTAGTAAAGAACTGCTCTTTCTTTGGCTTGGTTAGAATAGGAAAACTAGAAGCAAATTGTTTAATTTTTAGCGACTTGGTGGTGCCCGTTGGTATTTATAATTCCACTATCATAAGTTGCGACCTTGGTAATAATGTTGCCATTCACAATGTCAACTACATGTCACATTATATTATTGGCAATGATGTGATCATCACTAATGTCAACGAATTAGTGACTACGAATCATTCTAAATTTGGAAATGGTATCCTTAAAAAAGGCGAGGACGAATCAGTAAGAATATGGATGGAAATTTGCAATGAAAATACGGGTCGAAAAGTACTTCCTTTTAATGGCATGACGGCAGGTGATGCTTATTTATGGACCCGCAATAGACAGGATGCTGTTTTGCAAAAAAAATTCATGACTTTAACCGAAAAACGTTTTGATAACAAACTTGGGTATTACGGCAAAGTGGGTGATAGAACCGTTATCAAAAATTGTAAAATTATTAAAGATACTTGGATTGGGACTGATGCCTATTTAAAAGGTGCTAATAAAATAAAAAATGTAACCATCAATTCCGCTCCAGAAGCAAGAACGCAAATTGGAGAAGGTTGTGAATTGGTAAATGGCATTATCGGTTTTGGCTGTAGAATATTTTATGGCATTAAAGCAGTTAGATTTATTTTATCAGATTATTCTCAATTAAAATATGGCGCAAGATTAATCAATTCTTTTTTAGGACCCAATGCAACAATATCTTGTTGCGAAGTATTGAACTCTTTAATTTTTCCTGCGCACGAGCAACATCACAATAATTCCTTTTTATGTGCAGCCTTAGTCATGGGGCAGAGTAATATTGCTGCAGGGGCTACCTTAGGTTCTAATCATAATAGTCGAGGTGCTGATGGTGAAGTGATTATGGGCAGGGGCTTTTGGCCTGGCTTGTGTGTAAGTGTAAAACATAATTCTGTGTTTGCAAGTTTTGCTTTACTAAACAAAGGCGATTATAATTATGAGCTAAATATTCCTATCCCCTTCTCCTTAATAAGTAATGATACTTTAAAAGATGAACTCATTATAATGCCAGGATATTGGTTCCTGTATAATTTTTATGCTTTGGCCAGAAACGCTTGGAAATATATTGACAGAGATAAGAGAATTGATAAAACCCCTTTATTGGAGTATCATTATCTAGCGCCAGATTCTGTAAATGAGCTATTCAATGCTCGAAAAATTATAGCAGCTGCAGTGGCTAAAGCTTATCTAATAAGCACGAAGAAGCCTAGCGCCATTAGCAATGATACATTAATTGAACTAGGTGACAAATTACTTACCACAAAGACAAAAAAAGAAATTGACGCCCTCTCTGTTTTTGCGGATGATATTGAAAACAGTAAACGCAAAACTAGACTTATAAAATGTTATGACGCGTATGCTATTTTTGAAAAAATGATTTTCATGTATGGCATGGAGTCTTTAATTGACACCATTAATCATAAAAAAAGCAAAGCCATTGTTGCGAATGTAAAAACTATCAAAACTAACTCCACAGAATCGGCTTGGGTAAATGTAGGGGGTCAGTTAATTACGCAAAAAGCAGTGAGCTCCCTGCTTACCAAAATTAAAACCGGTAGTATTGATAGTTGGGATCAAGTACATCAATTTTACGCAGAGGCATCAGCGACTTATTTAAACAAAAGAAAAAATCACGCTTTATTATCTCTTGAATTGATTACCAAGAAAAAAATAAGCACCTTAAACAAAAAGCAACTAAATAGCTGGCTAGATACATATGTAGACATTAAAACAGATGTGACCCATCGAATTGAAAAAACGAGAGCCAAGGATTATAGTAACCCTTTTAGAAAAATGGTATATGAAAATGAAGCAGAGATGATCGCTGTAGTGGGTGACTTAAAAGACAATGGATTTATTAAAGAACAAAACCAACTGCTAAAAGAAATTATTTTGAATGTAGCTTCTATTCAAAAGAATCTTACATAATTATACTAGTTCTAGTAAAGTAATTTCTGGTAAGATACCTACCCTGCCTGGGTATCCTAAAAATCCAAAGCCTCTATTGACATATAATTGTTGTTCTTTATTGTCATAAATACCGGCCCATTGTTTATAGACCCATTGCACAGGACTCCATTTAAAATAAGGATTTTCAACACCAAACTGCATGCCATGTGTATGTCCAGATAAAGTAAGTTGAACAGTAGTATATTTTGGAATCACTTCTGCTTCCCAATGACTAGGATCATGACTCATTAAAATAACGACATCTTCTTTATTTACGCCTTGCATGGCTTCATCCATTTTTCCATATTTAGGAAAACGCGCTTTAGCACCCCAGTTTTCTATACCCAGCAATTTAATATACTGACCTTGCTTTTCTATGTTTACATTTTCATTCATTAACAAACGCCATCCTAAATCATGGTGCACTTTTTTAAGATCCTCTAAGTTTTGTTTTTTAGCTGCTGCTGTTTCCCATTTTACATAATCACCATAATCATGATTACCTAGAGTACTAAAAACACCATGAGGTGCTTTGATTTGACTAAACACAGACATCCAATCTGTCATCTCCGTTGCACGATCATTTACCAAGTCGCCCGTGAACAGCACTAGATCGGCATTTTGTTTTTTGATTAACTCAATTCCTTTTAAGACTGCTTCTTTGTCTTTCAAACTGCCGCTATGTATATCGCTTATGTGAATTATTTTAAAACCTTTGAAGGCAAGTGGTAAACCTTTTAAAGCAACCTTCTTTTTAATCAATTTATAATTATACTTATTTCCAAATCCATACAAAAGCGATAAAAATAAAGTTGAAGAAAGGCCTACCCCTAGCCAACTTAAAAAAGTAGATCTTGGAATACCTTTTTCGGTATTTAAAAATTTGGCTCCTGCCGCAGAAGCCACTTGACCCATTGTCCAGAATGCACCTCTTCGTAAGTCATCTACTAAAAAGAACAATACCATAAAAATTTGTGTCAACACCCAGCCTATCCCAATAGAAAAAAGATATTGTTTAAAATACGGGTTTACCACATAAGGAAAGAGTAAAAAGGAACTAAGGCTCAAAATGCATAAAGCCCAATAGATTATAGTTATCCCGTTTTTGGTACCTATGGAGGCTCCTTGGACTAAGGTCTTTAATACATGATAGATGTAAAAGTCAATGAGAATCAACACAGTGATTAGAAATACAATAAATAAGGGGTTCCGCATAGTATATTTTAAAGCACAAAATTAAGGCCAAATTGTTACCATTTATGCCTTATTTTTGGCAGAAATTAAGGATACCCATTTTATGGCCAGAATAATAGGAATTGCGAATCAAAAAGGAGGCGTGGGCAAAACCACTTCCGCTATTAATATAGCGGCAAGTTTGGCTGTATTAGAATATAGAACTCTTTTAATTGACGCTGATCCACAAGCAAATAGTACTACGGGTGTAGGCTTTGACTTACACAATATAACGACGAGCTTATATGATGGGATGATCAATCAAACGCCCTTAGCAGATATTATTTTAAAATCAGAGATTCCTCATTTAGATGTCATCCCTTCTCATATTGATTTAGTGGGTGCCGAAATTGAGTTGGTGAATTTACCTAATAGAGAAAATGTTTTAAAACAACTCATAGCCCCCATATCCGATCAATATGATTTTATCATTATAGATTGTTTACCCTCTCTTGGCTTAATTACGGTGAATGCTTTAGTAGCCGCAGACAGTGTGATTGTTCCCGTTCAATGCGAATTTTTTGCACTAGAAGGTTTAGGCAAATTATTAAATACTATTAAAATTGTACAAAGTAGATTAAATCCTGATTTACAAATAGAAGGTATTTTAATGACCATGTATGATGGAAGACTTCGTTTAAGCAACCAAGTAGTAAGTGAAGTACGTAAACATTTTGACGAAATGGTTTTCTCTACCATCATCCACCGAAATACTCGTTTAAGTGAGGCGCCAAGTGTTGGCAAGCCGGTTATTTTGTATGATGCTGATAGCAAAGGCACGGTTAACTACTTAAACCTAGCAAAAGAAATTTTACAAAAAAATGGCATGACTAATATGAGTAATGCCGAGCGTATAATAGATTAATTATGAGCAAGAGCACCCCTAATAAAGACCTCATTGGAAAAGGACTTCGCTCTCTATTGCAAAATATAGATGCCGAATACAAGAATCCAGCAGGTAGAGTACAAACTGCAGTGATAGAAAAAGCAGTAGCGAGCAATCGTGTGCCTTTAACGGATATTATCATAAATCCTAAAAACCCTAGAAAAGATTTTGACGAAAAAGCGTTGAAAGAATTGGCTAATTCCATTCAATTACACGATTTAATTCAACCTATTACTGTTGCACAATTAGCAAATGGTAAATTTCAATTAATTGCAGGAGAGCGTCGTTTTCGCGCTGCAAAAATGGCTGGGTTAACCGACCTACCAGCTTATGTTAGAACAGGCAATGATAAAGAACTATTAGAATTAGCCTTACTAGAGAACTTACAAAGAGTAGACCTTAATGAAATAGAAATTGCATTGAGTTACCAACGCATGATGGAAGAACTTAGTTATACCCAAGAAAATGTAGCGGAAAGAATGGGTGTAGACAGATCCACAGTTTCTAATTATATAAGATTATTAGAGCTTCCTCCTTCTCTTCAAGCTGCCCTAAGAAATGGTAACTTAAGTGTGAGTTTAGCTAAATTATTATTAGGCAAGGAAATTGAAAAGCAACTTTTCTTATTTAAAGAAATAACCGAAAAAGGTTTGACAGTAAAGCAAACTGAAGAATTGATACGCAAAATGAACCAAGCAGGAAAGGCATTTACCCCTTCAGCTGCTGTTGCGAAAAATCAATTGTCCCCGGTATATAAAAAATTGGAAGATAAATTAACAAGTCATCTTTCTACCAAGGTAATACTACAACACCAAAAAAACGGTAGTGGAAAAATTACTATTGAATATGCTGATTTAAACGGTTTAAATAAAATACTAGAAGCAATGCAATTAAGCATTAGCTAGTAACATTTTTTAAAGGAATATTTTTAGGATGCGGCTACTACACTTTTTAATACTGCTGCTATTATTACAGCAAACAGCTTGGAGCCAAGATACTGCCTACCTCAAAAAAACAGACACTTTACTACATCATATTCCCAGTCGTGCAACCAAAAGATCTGCCATTATTCCAGGTTGGGGGCAATTATACAATAAGCAATTTTGGAAAGTCCCTTTAGTATATGGCGTACTAGCTATACCAGCAGCAACTTTCGTATACAATGATGATATGTATAGAAAAACAAAATTTGCTTATGAAGCAAAATTCAAAGCAGGCAATGGAGACAACTCCGACCTACCGCTCATTGATGCGAAATTGCAAAATTTAAGCCTAGGATCACTACAGAGTTATCGAAATATTTTTAGAAGAGATAGAGACTATTCAATAATGTGGTTTATCATTGCTTGGGGTGTCAATGTGGTGGATGCTACTGTATCAGGTCAACTCAAAGAGTTTGATGTGAATAATAATTTATCATTTAGAATGGTACCCTATATTCAACCGCAACAACAACAAACAGGTTTATCATTACAATTTCATTTCAAGAATACACATTCAAAATAATTCAAAAAAAAGGGTATGAAAATTGCACTTATAGGTTATGGCAAAATGGGAAAAGCCATTGAAGAAATCGCCCTTGCAAAAGGACATGAAATTATTCTAAAGATAGACGCATCCAATGCGCAAGATTTTACAAAAGAAAATGTACAAAAGGCCAATGTAGCTATTGAATTTACAGGCCCTCACAGCGCTTATGAAAATATTTCAAAATGCATAGAATGGGGTGTACCTGTTGTGAGTGGCTCCACTGGTTGGTTGGAAAATTGGGAGAAGGTGAAGACGCTTTGTGAACAAAAAGAAGGTTGTCTTATTTATGCAAGTAATTATAGTATTGGAGTTAACTTATTTTTTGAAATCAATAAACAAGTAGCAGCCTTAATAGAACCCTATGAACAATATGATGTCTCGATGACCGAAACACATCATACCGAAAAAAAAGATGCCCCTAGTGGAACTGCCATTAGTTTAGCCGAACAAATTTTAGCCCAAATAAGTAGAAAGAACAAATGGGTAAACACCGCTTCTGCCAATTCAAATGATTTAGTAATTACATCAGAACGAATAGATCCAGCCCCAGGAACACATACCGTTAGCTATCAATCCCCTATTGACAGTATTGAAATTACCCATACCGCCCATACACGAAAAGGATTTGCAAGCGGTGCCTTATTGGCTGCGGAGTTTGCCAATCAAAAAAAAGGTATCTTTACTATGAAAGACGTACTAGGTCTTTAATCAAGAGTTTATGCTATCAAAAAAAACGCAATATGCATTACAAGCACTCTCCTATATGGTAGAGAAGCATACTGACGACCCTATTTTAATAGCAGAAATTGCCTCCCAAAAAAATATACCTATAAAATTTCTGGAAAATATTTTATTAGAACTAAGAAAAGCCGGATTTTTGCAAAGTAAAAAAGGAAAACACGGTGGTTACTTTTTTGCAACTCCCCCAGAAAAAATAAAGCTGTCTGCTATTTTCAGAGTCATTGAAGGACCTATTGCACTATTGCCATGTGTCAGTTTAAACTTTTATGAGAA
The DNA here is from genome assembly GCA_903854725.1 of uncultured Bacteroidota bacterium. GTDB lineage: Bacteria > Bacteroidota > Bacteroidia > Chitinophagales > Chitinophagaceae > Sediminibacterium. Next base: position 33,018 of record CAINWZ010000143.1, on the reverse strand, counting down.
ATGTGCAGATTGTAATGAAAAGAATTGCGGCATCAATAAAGTAATGGCTGCAGTGAGAGATAATACCTTAGCGATACTAGATAATAAAACGGTTTCAGACTTGTATTTAAAAAAATAAAACTTATGAAAAAAATTTACACCCTATTATTGATAACTTTTTCAATACACGCTTCTGCACAAAGTTTAATTGGCGGAAATAATATTTTAAAAACCAATTTATCTGCAGATGCCTTAAATAATTACAACCTAACATTTGAAAGAAGTATCAATCACTTCATTTCATTGTCTGTAAACTACAAAAGTATGCCTTTGACTAGTTTACCTTTAAAGGCTTTAGCAAAAAAAGTAATCAGTAATTCAAATATCGACTTTGATAATTTCAAATTTGGCAACACCACACTTACTTTTGAAGGTCGTTTTTATTTAGGCTTGTCAAAAATGTCAGGTTTTTATATTGCCCCCTACGTACGTTATGGCAATTACGATTTATCAATCCCTATTAATTATACTTATACCCCAGATAAGCCTTCTCCAACTGTTACTTTACCTCCCGTTCCAATTAATGCAAAATTAGACGGTACTATTAGAACGCAAAGCTATGGCGCACATATTGGAATGCAATTTCAAATATTAACCAAGTTAGTCATTGACTTATCATTAATTGGTGGGCATTATGGAACTTCCACTGGAAAGTTAAATTTTGTAGCTCCTGGAAGTTTTCCTAAGCCAGCACAAGTTGAATTACAAAGAATTTTAGACAATACAAAAGCCAATCCTTTTACACTTAAATCGGTGGTAGGTCCGAATGGCGCAGTAACTGATACAGAAGGACCATGGGCAGGACTAAGAGGTTTAGGTATTGGCATTGGTTTAAGATTTTAACTAATTAAATAGTATCCTCATAGTTTTAACAGTAAAAAGAGTTCAACCTATTCTCAAAAAATAATAAACTAGCTTTGCTAGCTCAAAACCATACCAAATGATGTCCCCATTTTTACAAGACTTATTTAAAGATCAAAAATATGACGCTCAACAATTTTTCTTAATTGCAGGGCCTTGTGTAGTAGAAAATGAAGAATTGGTCATGGAAATTGGAGATAAAGTAAGTACCCTTTGTAAAAATTTAGGGATCCCTTATATTTTTAAAGCAAGTTATAGAAAAGCAAATCGTACAAGCGCAAGCTCTTTTACAGGCATTGGTGATGATACAGGGATGGAACTAATTAAAAAAGTAGGGGCCACTTATAAAGTACCCACTACCTCCGATATACATGCTCATGAAGAAGCTGCTATTGCAGCGAAGTATATTGACATTTTACAAATACCTGCATTTTTATGTCGTCAAACCGATTTATTAATAGCCGCTGCCGAAACGGGTAAAATTGTAAATGTAAAAAAAGGTCAATTCTTAAGTGGTGCTTCTATGAAATTTGCAGTAGATAAAATAAAGTTAGCAGGCAATGAGAAAGTAATGCTTACCGAAAGAGGAAATACATATGGTTACCAAGATTTAGTAGTTGATTATCGAAACATTCCTGCAATGGCAGAAAATGGTGTACCTGTTATAATGGATTGCACGCATTCACTTCAACAACCAAATCAAACAAGTGGTATTACGGGCGGCAACCCACAACTTATAGAAACCATTGCTAAAGCGGCTATTGCCACTGGGGCTCATGGTTTATTTATAGAAACACATCCGAATCCTGCCATGGCAAAAAGCGATGGTGCCAATATGTTACCCTTAGACAAATTAGCTCCTTTGTTAGAAAAATTAGTAAGACTTAGAAAGGCTGTTATTTAGCCTAAAAATATTTCATGGGATTTCTCTTTCCCAAGAGAATGTATTTTCTAATACTTCTCCAAAATGCCAATATCATATATACAATAACTGGCGAGCCAAAGGTTAAAAATGAAATATAGATAAACCACATTCTTATTTTGGTGGTAGCAATGCCTAATCTTTCTCCAATGGCGGTACAAACCCCAAAAGCATGTAATTCAAAAAAATCCTTCATTTTTTGCATAGATATGGCTTATAAACTACCTGCAATCTATAAAAAAAAGTGGACATAAAGTGTATTTTTTGCTTCAACCGGGATCAATTTTGGCTTACCTTTGCCCCAATTTTAACAACAAAACTAAGTACCATGGCTTTTGATATCGAAATGATCAAAAAATTGTATGCTGCAATGCCTGCCAAAGTAGAAGCGGCTCGAAAATTATTAGATCGTCCTTTAACCTTATCTGAGAAAATATTATTCTCTCATTTACACAGTGATCAAAAGCTTGAAAACTTCGAAAGAGGAGGTTCTTATGTAGACTTTGGGCCAGATAGAGTTGCTATGCAAGATGCTACTGCTCAAATGGCATTATTACAATTTATGCAAGCGGGTCGTCCTAAAGTAGCTGTACCCAGTACAGTGCATTGCGACCATTTAATATCTGCAAAAGTAGAAGCTAAACAAGATTTACAAGTAGCCACTAGTGAAAGTAAAGAAGTATATGATTTCTTAGCTTCTGTATCGAATAAATATGGTTTAGGTTTCTGGAAGCCAGGTGCAGGAATCATTCACCAAGTTGTTTTAGAAAATTATGCTTTCCCTGGTGGATTAATGATTGGTACCGATTCTCATACAGTAAATGCAGGTGGATTAGGTATGATCGCAATTGGTGTGGGTGGTGCAGATGCTTGCGATGTAATGGCAGGCTTACCTTGGGAATTAAAATGGCCTAAATTAATAGGTATTAAATTAACAGGTAAGTTAAGTGGATGGACCGCTCCTAAAGATGTGATTTTAAAAGTGGCTGGTATTTTAACGGTAAAAGGTGGTACTGGTGCCATTGTAGAATATTTCGGAGAAGGTGCAACAAGCATGAGTTGTACAGGTAAAGGAACTATTTGTAATATGGGTGCAGAAATTGGTGCAACCACTTCAACCTTTGGTTACGATGCAAGTATGAGTCGTTATTTGCAATCTACTGGACGCGCCGATGTAGCAAGTTTAGCAGATGGTGTAGCTGCACATTTAACAGCAGATCCTGAAGTATATGCAAACCCAGAAAAATATTTTGATCAAGTAATCGAAATTGATTTAACAACTTTAGAGCCACATTTAAACGGGCCTTTCACACCAGATTTAGCTACACCTATTTCTAAAATGAAAGAAGCTGCAGCAGCAAATGGCTGGCCTACTAAAATTGAAGTAGGTTTAATTGGTAGCTGTACCAATTCTTCTTATGAAGATATTAGCCGTGCCGTAAGTTTAGCAAAACAAGTAGCAGAGAAAGGATTAACTACTAAGGCAGAATACATGATTACGCCAGGTTCTGAACAAGTAAGATATACTATTGAAAGAGATGGTTTTTTAGAGGTGTTTAGCCAAATTGGTGCGAAAGTATTTGCCAATGCTTGTGGCCCTTGTATTGGAATGTGGGAAAGAGTAGGTGCAGAGAAAAAAGAAAAAAATACGATTGTACATTCTTTCAATAGAAACTTTGCAAAACGTGCAGATGGTAATCCAAATACATTTGCATTTGTTGGATCTCCAGAATTAGTAACAGCATTAGCTATTGCGGGTGATTTAAATTTCAATCCATTAACAGATACACTTACAAATAATAAAGGAGAGCAAGTAAAATTAGACCCTCCTACTGGTGATGAATTGCCCTTAAAAGGTTTTGCAGTAGAAGACGCAGGATTTCAAGCGCCTGCTGCAGATGGCTCTAATGTGAACATATTAGTGGACCCTAGTTCTAAACGTTTACAATTATTAGACCCATTTAGTGCATGGGAAGGAACTGATTTAAAATCTTTGAAATTATTAATCAAAGCAAAAGGAAAATGTACGACCGATCATATTTCTATGGCAGGTCCTTGGTTAAAGTTTAGAGGTCATTTAGATAATATTTCTAATAACTTATTAATTGGTGCCGTTAATTTCTTCAATGAAAAAACAGACAATGTAAAGAGTCAACTCAATGGCAATTACGATACAGTACCTAATACACAAAGAGCTTATAAAGCAGCAGGTGTTGGCACTATTGTAGTGGGTGATGAAAACTATGGAGAAGGAAGTTCAAGAGAGCACGCTGCCATGGAGCCAAGACATTTAGGCGTTCGTGTTGTATTGACAAAATCATTTGCACGTATTCATGAAACCAACTTGAAGAAACAAGGTATGTTAGCTTTAACTTTTGCAAATAAAGCAGACTATGATAAAATCTTAGAAGATGATACCATAGATGTTACTGGATTAACTCAATTTACAGCAGGCGAACCTTTAACATTGGTATTAACACACAAAGACGGCAGTGTTGATACGATTAAAGCCAACCATACTTATAACCAACAACAAATTGAATGGTTTAAAGCTGGTGGCGCTTTGAATATTATCAGAAAGCAAGTGGCAAGCTAGTAATTATTAGGCTTTAATGAAATTTAAAATCCCTCTAAATACTTAGAGGGATTTTTTTTACCTTTAATACATGATTAATACAGCACTTGTTTCTTTTGGCATGAGCGGAAAGCTTTTTCATGCTCCCTTTATTGACACGAACCCCCATTATCATTTAGTAGGATGCTGGGAAAGAAGTCAAAAAAATATTCAAGCCATTTATCCAAATACAAAATCATTTGGGAGCTATGAAGAAATTTTAGAAGACCCTACGATTCAATTAGTGGTTGTCAATACACCCAACGATACGCATTACGAGTATACGAAGCGAGCGCTAATTGCAGGCAAACATGTAGTAACAGAAAAAGCATTTACGGTGACTGTTAAAGAAGCAGAAGAGCTAGACGCTTTAGCACAAAAACTAAATTTAAAATTAGCAGTTTATCATAACAGAAGATACGACGCCGATTTTTTAACCCTACAAAAATTAATTGCAGAAGATAAAATTGGAGCATTTTTAGATATCCAAATATCTTTTGAAAGATATAGAACCACCTTAAGCCCTAAAGTACATAAGGAAACCAATACCCCAGGCTCAGGTGTATTATTTGATTTAGGCCCGCACTTAGTAGACCAAGCCATACTATTAAGCGGTATGCCAAGTTCTGTTTTTGCAGATGTTAGAACCACCAGAAAAGTGGGGCAAGTTGATGATTATTTTACATTGCTTTTATATTACCCTACCCACAGAATTTTATTAACCAGTGGCATGGTATACATGCAACAATTACCTGCTTATAAAATTTATGGCACCAAGGGTTGCTTTATAAAATACCGAGCCGATATACAAGAAGACGATTTACTCGCAGGTAAAAAACCCAATACCCCCAATTGGGGAGTGGAAGCCAAAGAAAAATGGGGTATATTAAGTACTGATACCGATGGAAAAATAAGTACGGAAAGCATCCCTAGTTTAGCTGGAAATTATGGAACCTTTTATGAGAAAATGGCTTACGCTATAAACCATAACGAACCCGTACCTACTTCAGCAAAACATGGCACAGACATTATACGCATCTTAGAAGCAGCAAGAGCAAGCTTTGCCCAAGGAAAAATATTTGAAATCTAAACCTAATATGGCACACCCGCACTTGATAGCCATTCAAAAAGTTTTTGCATTCCATAAAAACGCTACGGTTTCTAAAGGTGCTAAGGCCTATATGCTCAACCAATTTGAATTTTATGGAATTAAAACACCTATAAGAAGAAAATTGTGTAAGGAATTTTATAAAGCAAATCCCATCAGCACGCATAAAGAATTAACTACACTTATTAAAGAATGCTTTGCTGCACCACAAAGAGAAATGCATTATTTTGCTATAGAGCTTTTAGGCTATCATAAAAAACTATGGTCAAAGCAAACCCTTCCATTAATTGAGTGGATGATTACCCATAATAGTTGGTGGGACTCGGTGGATAGCACCAACTCGCATGTCATTGGAAAATTCTTTACCCAATTTCCAGCATATATAAAGCCCACCACTTCTAAATGGAATAAGTCAAGCAATATTTGGCTTCAAAGAATGAGTATTTTATTTCAACTCATGTATAAGGACAAAACCAATACGCAACTACTTACCAAGTATATTGAACATTGTGCATTGGAAGAAAACTTTTTTATCCGCAAAGCCATTGGCTGGGCTTTACGCGCTTATGCTTATTCCGATGCTAAATGGGTAAAAGGGTTTATCAAAACGCATCCGCAACTTTCCAATTTATCAAAACGCGAAGCATTAAAGCATCAATAAAAAAGCCCCAAGATATTCCTGGGGCTTTTAAAATAAAGAGCTAAAAAGACTTACATTTTTTTAGCATCTTCTAAGAACTTCGCTAAGCCTATATCGGTTAAAGGATGCTTTAACAATCCTAAAATTGAATCTAAAGGGCAAGTACAAACATCTGCTCCAGCTTCAGCTGCCTTCACAATATGTAAAGCATTTCGAATAGAAGCGGCTAATATTTGTGTATTGAAACCTTGTATGTCGTATATATGTCTAATTTGACCAATTAATTCCATTCCATCCCAACTGCTGTCATCAATTCTACCAATAAAAGGAGAAACATAAGTTGCTCCTGCTTTAGCAGCTAAAATAGCTTGCCCTGCAGAGAAAACTAAAGTACAGTTGGTTCGAATGCCATTATCAGTAAACCACTTAATAGCTTTAATGCCATCTTTAATCATGGGTACTTTCACTACTATGTTTTTGTGAATAGCAGCTAGTTTTTTGCCCTCTTCCACCATGGTAGCAAAATCGGTAGACAATACTTCCGCACTAATATCTCCATTTACCAATTCACAAATAGCTTTATAATGAGCTGCAATGGCTGCTTCACCTTTAACGCCCACTTGCGCCATTAAACTTGGATTAGTCGTCACACCATCTAAAATACCTAAGTCATTGGCCTCTTTAATTTGAGCTAGATTACCTGTGTCAATGAAAAATTTCATACAAATTGTTTTTAATAATTATTATCTACCAAAAATAAAAAATGGCAGGCTACTTGCATCGCACCGCTCAACCGCTTATCCTTGCTGTATTCCTACCCTGGGGAGTTTCAGCAGGAGCTGGCCGTGCAAGACCTGCCGGTGCAAATATAGCAAAAAAATACTACCAATTTTGTTTTGAATTTACGGCCCCAAAACCAATGATATGATCATGTCTAGCGCCTGGCGGCCTATAATAAACTATAATAGAATAGTTGTTTTCTGTCTCCCAATGATTGCCTTCTGTTTCGGCAAAATCATTCATAAAATTAGCCCCATTATTGTCTCTAAGAATATAGTTGTAACTATAATAGCCTTGTTTTAAAAGCAATGTTTTTTGATAAATTCCCAACTTTGCATCAAAAATCATTTCGGCATCCTGATCTAATTTATTGTTAGTGAACGCACCTGCTAGATATAATTTTTGACCCATAAAAGGAATTTGATCCTTTGGCAAATAAGTAAATTGTACTGTTGCATAATCGTTTTGATTGTCACTTTGAAGTGATTCAGTATTAGAGATAATAAAATTTCCATTTAAATCATTAAAAGTATAATAAGCCGAACTAGCCCTTGATACATCCGGCTTAAGTATGACTTTTGTGATAGTTCCTTTATTATCAAAATCGGCGATTCTATCCGAGCGCAATCTAAGGCTTTGTAAGTCTAGCCATCTTGCTTCCTTGCCTGCAGGAAAAATGAATTGATCTTCACTATTATATTCTAATAAGTTTCCTCTTATAAAAGTTGGAGCCGATACCGTTGCCGCATCATTATACCTAAAATTTTGTACAACTTGAACCGCCATTTGATCTGTTTGAAAAAAGGGTATTTTTTTTACATCTAAAATAAATTGTATTTTTTGATGGGACCTAGATATCACACCATCAAAAGGTTCTTGTACCATGGCAGCAACACTCACTTGGTCTTCAGTTACAAAAAAACGTTTTGTAAAAACAATCTCACTAGCATTTCCATTTTTATATACTTTAATTACATAATTTCCAGACTGCGTGGGCTTGCAATTGGCATTGGGAAAAGTAAATTGATAATGATAGTAAGGCTGTGTCGCTATAGAAGAAACCGTAAACTGATTTATTTTATTTTGATTAAACCCTTGCAAATAATCGAAAGTGCTTAGATTGGCCACTGACCAGTCTGCGTTTCTTAATTCTACCGAAAAATAATAGTCCTGGTACTCGGTTTTGAAGTCATCAAAACTTATTTGTATAGGGGTAAGCTCATTGAGTGATACTACAGGGATCGCTAAGGGTTTATTGATAGGATGCATTAAAACAGTATGTATACCCTTTTGATAAATACTATCAGGATTTATTTGACTGCTTGCCTTAAGACAGCAAGCTCCTAAAAGCAAAGTGGCCATTAAACATCTTATTATCATGTACCCAGGTATTTGGTCTCTACGAAACTACCCTTTTAATCCTAATTTATAAACAGAAAAAACTAGATTTGTTAAAAATTACGCATTGTCTACCGCCTTTGAAATAGCAAAAAGAATTAGTTTTCAAAAACAGAAAAACTATACGCGCTTTATAGTTAGACTCTCTATTGCAGCTACTGCCATAAGTGTTGCAGCCATATTACTTACCTTTTCCATTGTCAATGGATTTCAAGAAACAATTGCCCATAAAGTATATCAATTTTGGGGTCATATTCGTGTAGCTTCTGTGAACGGCGCACCACAAAGTATAGACAACAATTCAATTGCTAAAATACAAGCAAATAAAACAATTACTAGCATTACGCCCTTCTTGAATCAATCAACAGTATTGTCTTTTGAACAAGATATTGAAGGCGTTGTAGCAAGAGGAATACCTACCGATACAGAAATACCTTTTATCAAAAGTGGTGGTGGTTTTTCTTCCAAAAAGGGAGATTTAAAAGATAGCATTTCCGACGAAATTATTATTTCAGACAATATTGCTACTAAACTCAATATCAAAATTGGCGCTACTATTAGACTTTACTTTTTAAATACAGGATCGGTTCAACAAAGAAAATTAAAAGTAGCTGGGCTATATCACTCTGGTATCGAAGAATATGACAACCAATTTATATTAGTCGATTTAAAATTATTACAACAACTCAATAATAACCAACTAGTAGAAGGCTACTCGATTGTCGTCAACAAAGAAGCAGCGATACCATCTACTACACAATGGTTACAAAAAAGCTTACCTGAAAACTGGGTAGCTACTTCCATTTCCGATTATTATCCTCAAATTTTTGATTGGATTGGCGTTCAAACAATTAATAGAAATGTGACCATTGCCATTATGCTTATCATTGCTGTCATTAACCTCCTCACTTGTTTATTTATTTTAATGTTGGAAAGAGTTACTATGATTGGCACACTAACAGCCTTAGGCGCGTCTCAAAATTTAATTAGAAAAATATTTTTATACCAAGCTAGTTTTATCTGTTGGACAGGAATTCTACTAGGGGCCCTCATCGGCCTTGGCCTTTCTTTACTACAACAAAAATTGGGTTGGATACAATTAGACGAATCGGCTTACTTTATTAAAACCTTACCTATTAAAATGGATACGATTCAAATTAGTAGCGTCATTATAGGTACTGCAGTAATAAGTTATATCTCATTCTTGCTACCCACTTTATGGATCAAGAAAATTTCTCCTGCAAAAGCCATTCAATTTGATTAAGCTTTCAATTTTGCTAAAATAATGCCAGTAGCCACTGCGGCATTAAGAGATTCTGCTTCTCCAATTCTTGGAATAGCAATAGGGTTGGAAATATAGGAAAGTAAATTTTCTCTAACACCCTTTGATTCATTGCCAATTAATATAAAATTGGCAGCTGCCATTTTAGTTTCATTAATTGAATTGCCAGTTAATACTGCTCCATAAACAGGTAATACAGTGGAATTTTTTACATTAGATTGAAGCAATGCTTGTAAATCCATCGATACGATGCCAACTCTAAAGCAACTCCCCATGGTGCTTTGAATAACTTTTGGATTATACCATCCAGCCGTATCCTCAGAAACTACAATTTGATGGATTCCAAACCAATCAGCTGTCCTTATGATAGTACCTAAATTACCAGGATCTTGAATCCCATCTAATAATAAAGTAGCTTTTCCCTTAAAAACAAGCGGTGTAGCTACTACCTTCTTTTCAACTATGGCCATTACTTGATTAGGTGTTTGCAAGAGGCTTAACCTTGCTAACATGATCTCATCTACTTCCACCACTTCAGCAGGTAAATGACCCTGTGACTGAATCCAAGAGGGCAAGGCGATAATTTTGCGTATCACCCAATCCGAAGCCAATAACTCCTGCAACATTTTAGGCCCTTCTACAATAAACACAGATTCTTCAGCCCAATGTTTTTTATGGGCAAAAGATTGAATATATTTGAGCTCACTATTATTTATCATTTACATGCAATTACGGAAGCTTAAAAATATTAGTTTCTTGTCAAGATTTTACTTACTTGGCCTTTTATTTTTATTAAATGCATGTGCAGACTTGAAAAAAGCCGTAATTCATGACTATCCAAAGCAAATGAGCTTTGTTTTTGACAATAAAGTAGTTATTAAAGATGATGACAATAAAATTGAGCAACAAACACTTGCCATAGATTTAGCCAATTATTGGGATGATAGCATCAAAGCAAGACAAGTGCGTCAATTTGGTTTTTTTAACACCCTACTTCAACCACTGCGCCTACAAGAAGATAAACTGGAACGTACTAGTCAGTTTATGAAAATATATTTAGCCACCAAAGGATACAATCATCCTTTATTAACCCCCATTGTAAAAGTAGATACCATTAATGAAGAATGGAGAGCGCATCTAACCATGGAAATTCAATTGAATAAGAAAACAATTATCGACACTGTAGTATACGAGTTAAATGATACCCTTTTACAATCCATTGCCAATAGAAATAGCGGGGAGGCATACGTAAAAAAAGGAATGGCTTATTCAAACGAATCTATAAATAACGAGCTGGATAGATTGGTAGAATTATTTAGAGCCAATGGTTATTATTATTTTACAAAAGAAAAAATATTTGCGGAAGTAGATACCTTGAATCAGCAATTAATGGAACTGAACTTAGACCCGATGGGTCAAATCAATCAAGTTAATCTTGCCAAACAAGCACAAAGCGAACACCCTAATTGGAAACTTAGCTTTCAATTACGTAAAAATAGTGCTTCCGAATTAAAGCAATATCCCATTGGACAACAAATTTTTTACACTGATTTAAAATTAGCTGATAATCCAGACAGTATCTTAACAAAACAATTACCACAACAAGAATCGTATAAAAATATTATTCAAAATTATACTACCCGAAAATTTGCCTCTTCTTTGTTTGAAGAACAGTCCATTATAAAAAAAGGTGACTTATTTAACGAAAAATTATATTACCAAACACTTAATAACTTCAGTGGTCTTGGTGCTTGGCAACAAATAGATGCAAGAACTACACTTCAAAATGATAGCGTTTATCTGCATTATTTTTTGGTACCTTCCTTAAGACATAGCTTTAATTTTGATGTGGAAGGAAGTAAGAATAATTCGCAATTGATATCAGGTAATTTATTAGGTCTTTCTACAAGTGTTACCTATCGAGATAGAAACGTACAAAAAAAATCAATTTCTTCCATTACCAGTGCCAGAACAGGTATTGAATTAAACGTCAATAATGGTAGTCAAAATTTAACACAAACTTTATTATGGAATCTGGGGCATACTTATAGCTTCCCTAATTTAATAATTCCTTTTGTACCCAAACAAACCACTTATCCTAATCGCACCCGAACTACCTTTTCCTTAAATGGCGCATACATTGATAGATTAAATTATTATCAACTTCAATCTTTTACCACCAATTGGGGCTATGAAATAAAGAAAAATATCAACGGAGCCGAAGACACTTGGACCTACAAGCCTATCAATGTAGAATTATATCACATTAAAAAACTTGCCAAATTAGATAGCTTATTATTGTTAAATCCTTTTTTACGCTCTTCTTTTAATGAGGGAAATGTGATAAGCCAAACATTTAACTATTTACATCAAGGACCTTCTTTGCAAAAACCCAATCAAAATAATTATTTAAGAATAGGCATCGAAGAAGCAGGTGGCTTATTAGGATTATCCACTAGTGTTCAATCTCATATTTATAGATATATTAAAGCTGAAATAGAAGTAAGAAAACTTTACAAATATAAATACACAGAATTAGCTTTGCGTTTTATGGGTGGTTGGGGCAATAACTATAGCAACGACCCTGTCTTAAAAGGTCAATTGCCTTTCTTTAAACAATTTACAGCAGGCGGCCCTTATAGTATGCGTGCTTGGGGTTTGAGGCAACTGGGATTAGGTAGTTCTCAGTTTTATGATACTAGTTTAAAAAGCCAAAGCTTTGATCGTTTTGGTGATTTACAATTAGAAACGAATGTAGAATATCGCTTTCCCTTATTTCAATGGGGCTCTTATAAAATTGGATCTGCTTTATTTACTGATATAGGAAATATCTGGAACACAAGAGAAACAGAACAAGATCCTGCCGCGGGTTTTAAATTAGATAAATTATATAAAGATATTGCGGTAGGCATAGGAACGGGCCTTAGACTTGACTTCAACTATTTTATTATAAGAATAGATTACGCGCTTAAAATGAAAGACCCTACTCGTCTTCAAAATGATGGTTGGTTAGATATTGGAAATTTTAAATGGGCGGAGGTAAAACCGAATGGGATCAAAGTAAATAATTACGCACTGCAATTTGGAATTGGTCTTCCCTTTTAATGCTATTGTTTCAATAAGGAATGGATTTCCGTTTCTAAGTCCTGCCATTGCATGGCATTAGTTACATCAAACTCACCAATTTTTGTTCTACGAAGTGCACTCATATAAGCACCTACTTGTAAAGCCTCCCCAAAGTCTTTGACTAAACTTCTAATATACGTACCTGTTGAACAGACTACTTTAAAATGTACATGAGGCATCTCTATTTTAGTAATCTCAAAACTTTCTATCGTTATTTTTCTAGGATCTACTTTCACTTCAATACCTAATCTTGCAGATTCATATAATCTTTTTCCATCTTTTTTTATCGCAGAATGTTGTGGAGGCATTTGTAAAATTTCTCCCATAAAAGGAAAGGTTGCATTGCGAATGGCTGTTTCAGTTACTGCTGTAGTACTTTTAAAATTTTCTGGCTCCGATTCTAAATCGTAAGTAGGTGTAGTCGCGCCTAAGACCAAAGTGCCGGTATATTCTTTGGTCATACCCATATAAGTATTTATTTGTTTGGTAAACTTCCCTGTACAAATAATAAGTAGTCCAGTAGCTAATGGATCAAGGGTTCCTGCGTGTCCCACTTTAATGATGCGTGTTAGATTGCGCACTTTTTTTACAATATCAAAAGATGTCCATTGAAGTGGCTTATCTAAAAGCAATACCTTCCCTTCTAAATAAGGTAAGAGTGCATCAGGTATTGGTTTTTGTCGCATTGAATTTGAAAACTAATGACTTAGTAGGCTCTAGCAAATAGAACACGTTGTGTTGATGCATTACCTGTTAAAACACATTTTCCATTTTCCAATGGATTGTCTAAGGGTATACAACGAATAGTAGCCTTCGCTAATTCTTTAATCTTATCTTCTGTATCAGCGCTTCCATCCCAATGTGCTGAAATAAAACCACCCTTTGTATCTAGTACTTGCATAAACTCTTCCCAAGTATCAACTTTGGTAATATGCTCATCACGATATTTTTTAGCGCGTTCAAATAAATTATTTTGAATTTCTACTAATAAATTTTCAACCGTTTGCGTTAATCCTTCCATAGCAACCGCAGCTTTTTCTTTGGTATCACGGCGCGCTAATTCAACTTGCTTGTTCTCTAAATCTCTGGCGCCAATAGCAATTCTAATAGGAACACCTTTTAATTCATATTCTGCAAATTTCCATCCTGGTCTTGCATGATCAGAATTATCATACTTCACTCTAATACCTGCAGCCTTAAAGGATTTAACCATTTCCCCTACTTTCTCATCCAACACTTGTTTTTGTTCTTCTCCTTTATAAATGGGAACAATCACTACTTGAATAGGCGCAATTCTTGGAGGTAAAACCAATCCTTCATCATCACTATGTGTCATCACCAAGCCACCAATTAAACGTGTACTTACACCCCAACTAGTTGCCCAAACATATTCTTGTTTATTATTTTGATCACTAAATTTTACATCAAATGCTTTAGCAAAATTTTGACCTAAAAAATGTGAGGTGCCTGCTTGCAAAGCTTTTCCATCCTGCATCAACGCTTCAATACAATAAGTATCTTCTGCACCTGCAAAACGTTCGTTGGCTGTTTTAACGCCTTTTAAGACAGGAACTGCCATCCAATTTTCTACAAAATCGGCATAGACATTTAACATTTGCACCGTTTCTGCAACTGCTTCCACTGCTGTTGCATGCGCTGTATGTCCTTCCTGCCATAAAAATTCGGCAGTACGTAAAAATAAACGCGTGCGCATTTCCCATCTAACTACATTCGCCCATTGATTTACTAAGATGGGTAAATCGCGATAAGACTGAATCCATGTTTTATAGGTATTCCAAATAATAGCCTCACTTGTTGGACGTACAATTAACTCTTCTTCTAATTTAGCTTCTGGATCTACCATAAGCTTTCCTTTATTGTTTGGATCTGCAATTAATCTATAATGGGTAACAACGGCACACTCTTTTGCAAAGCCTTCTGCATTTTTTTCCTCAGCCTCAAAAAGCGATTTTGGCACAAATAATGGGAAATAGGCATTTTGGTGACCAGTATCCTTGAACATTTTGTCTAAGACATCGCGCATATTCTCCCATAAAGCATAACCATAAGGCTTAATGACCATACATCCCCTCACGGCGCTATAGTCCGCCAACTCCCCTTTAATAACGAGGTCGTTATACCATTGTGAATAATCCTGCGCCCTTGTAGTTAGTTCCTTTGCCATGGTAAAAATCTTAACAATTTTTATAGTAATAATTGATGTACGAAAAACGCTCTATATGTCATTTTTCTGTACCTTTAGACTAGCAAATGTATGCTAAATAAGGGTCAAATTAAAACCTAAAACTTACCAAAATGAACACAATAAAAACTAACACTAATTTAAGGTTAATCGCCATATGCCTAGTGGCTCTTAGTTTTTTTGGCGCAAGTTGTACAAGTTTACAACAAGCTACCAGTGTGGCAACGGATGATTTATATTATACGCCCAACAATAAAGTAGTGACTTCAGAAAAATTAGTTGCCATTGATAATGCACAAAATGAAGTATCTCAAGAAGGCGAATATCAAGAGTATCAAAATTATCAAGATGATCGTTACTTAAGATTAAAAGTAGCTAATAGAAACCGCTGGTCAACCATTGACGATTATGGCTATTGGAACAATCCAAGTTTCAATATGGGATTTGGAATGGGATGGGGCGGATGGGCCGGCGCCTATGGTGGATGGGGCTATGATCCTTTCTGGGGTGGTTATGGTGGATGGGGCGGTTATGGCGGATGGGCTGGTGGATTTGGTGGATGGGGCTATGATCCTTTCTGGGGTGGTTATGGCGGATGGGGCGGATTTGGATATGGTGGATTTGGCTATGGTGGATATGGATATGGTGGATTTGGATATGGTGGATGGGCTGGTTTAGGATACGGTGGATTCGGCTACGGCGGTTTTGGTGGATTCGGTTACGGAGGCTGGAACCCTTACTTCGCGGGCTACTATCAACCATACGGTGGAATACATTATAACGGTGGTGGTGGATTTGTAAATAACGGTAGACCCTATCAACAAAACATAGGTCAAGCTACTCCAACTGTTGTTGCAGCTTATAGAAATACCCGTGGTTATAATAACACCAATAACAGTTTAAACACGACAACAGGAAATACAAGGTATACAAGTAACCCTACCTTAAATAGTAATTTTGGAAATTTAATGAAACGTGTGGTCACCAATAATAGCAATACAAATTATGCTAATAGCTATGATCGCCCTTCTCGTACTTTCTCTAACAATAATAATTACAACGGAGGCAATCAAAATCAAACAAATAGCAGCAATAATAATAAAACAAATTACCAAAGCAGTAGCAACAACAATAATAGCAATAGCAATACTGGTGGTAGAAGTGGTGGCTTTAATAGCACAGGTACCTCTTCAAGCAGCCCACGTGCAGCAAGAATACCATAAGAGCACCTTAGCAAGTATTATTTTTTAGTAGTAAGTTTTTAAAACACAGTATCGATTATGAAGAAATTATTTTTTTTAATATTAATGGGATCAAGTTTAACCATGTTTGCACAAGAGCCCGAAGATGGCCTTCGCCTTTCATGGTTTACGCCTAGCGGTACAGCAAGGAGTAATGCATTGGGCGGCGCCATGGGGTCTTTAGGAGGCGACTTATCTTCCAATCATATCAATCCAGCAGGTTTAGGATTTTATAAATCCAGTGAGCTATTATTGACACCAAAATTTTTAGTGCAGTCAAATAATTTCAGCTATCGTGGTAATAGCTCTTCTACTACGGATGCTAAATCTAATTTTGGATCTGTAGGTATCGTATTTGCAGATGGCCAAAAAAGAAACAATTGGACAAGCACCGCTTTCTCCATTAGTTTTAATCAGATAGCTAATTTCAATAACCATTATAGTTTTAGTGGTAAAAATAATTTTAGCAGTTACTCTGAAAAATATTTAGAAGAACTTGTTAAAGACCAAGCAGACACCAATTCTGCATTAGGTAATTATATTTTTGGAAGCTCTCTTGCTTTTAGAACCTATTTAGTAGATACAACAGCCGATGCAAAAGGTGGTGTTACAGGATACCAAAGCTTAGTGCCTCTTTCTACCGGCGTAAATCAATCATATGATGCCTACACAACTGGAAGCTATGACGAATTGGCTTTTGGTTGGGGTGGTAATATGGAAGATAAGTTATACCTAGGGGCAAGTTTTATTATGCCCATGATTAACTATACAAAGAGTCTTACTTATTCAGAAGCCGATGCAACTTCAAATCCAGATAATTCATTTGGCGCTTTTATTATTGATGAACATTTTTCATCAAGAGGTTGGGGATTAGGTGCAAAATTGGGTATCATTTATAAACCTGAATCTTTCTTAAGAGTTGGATTAACCATACATACTCCTCAAATTATTTCTTTCAGAGATCAAATGAGCGCAAGTATGACCACAAATACCGAAAAATACGCAGGTATACAATCGGCTAGTTCTAGCGAACTAAATAATGGTTATCCAGGAACAAGAGAATACACTGTTTCCACCCCATTGAAAACAACTTTGAGCACAAGTTACTTTTTTGCTTCTCCAAGCAAACCCACACAGCCATTAGGTTTTATTACAGCAGATCTTGAATTTGTAAATTATGCGGCTACTCGTTTTTATTCTAATAGTTACGATAAAGAATCTACCGATTATTATAATTTAGTAAATGACGCTATTAAATTTTCTTATAAAAACAATGTCAACTTTAAACTAGGCTCTGAAATTAAAATAACTAGTAATTGGATGATAAGAGGTGGCGCAGCTTATTATGGCTCTCCTTATAAAGACGAAACATTAAAGGCATCACGTGTAGTTTTAAGTGGTGGTATTGGTTACAGAACGAATAGAAACTTTATTGACTTTACAATAGTTAGCTCCACTACTAAAGATGCTATTTTCCCTTATCGTTTAAATGATAAGCCTAATACTTATGCTAATTTTACAGGCAACCAAACCTTATTTAATATTGGATACGGTATTAGATTTTAATTAAACTAATTTAAAAGCTACCTCATTGGTTCGAAATAAATGGGTACACTTTAATAAATAATAAAAAAAGACCCCCTGAATTTCAGGGGGTCTTTTTTTATGAGTATCCTTATTAATACAATGATTTAATAAGCGTCTTATTTTAGATCACTTGTCTTCAGACCTTGGTTTACTTTAATGTCTGTATATTTTACATTAATTTTTACTTGACCCATATCAATGATCATCTCTGAAGGAACTTGTATACCATTTACTGTTTGGTAACCACTAAAAAACTGTTGTTGTGTAACAGTACCTCTACCAGGCACTTCTTCTGATTTAGCAGTCTTCAATAATAAGTATGTTTTAGCATCATAAAAACGATGTGATACTTTTTTAGAAGGCGTTGTTACCTCTACATCTATCGCATCCTTGCCATCAACTTTCTCACCTCCTACAATTTTTAAGCCATACCCCTTTGCTAAATATATTTGCTCTGGAGCAACTGTAGCAGATTCGTCTAACCCTTCTTTAAGATCGTCCGTAATAGGTGCTTCCTGTCCTTGTTGAGTGACAGAATATTTACCATCGATAACTGCTTGTCTCATGATAGCCATACCACCCATTGACATAGTGGTAACCGAATTACCTGGCATGACCATTGTTTGTTTCATTTCTAAAGATTGTCCCATGACACTTGCTGTTCCTTTTAATTGAACATCTTTTAAAGTAGACAATGTTTCTTTTGATCCTATTGCATCAATAACTTTTCCCATTAAAGCGGTTGGTGTTAAACTAGCATCTGCTTTTACTTCTGTTGGTGCAGCTATTTCATTACCCTCAATATCAAAATATTTTAAAGGGCCGTATTTTTCTAACCCTTTAGTAATTTGTTTTGCATTACCTACAACTACAATATGCATTTTAGCAGGGTTCAATAAAGCGGTAGCAGCTTCTTGCACTTTTTGCGCATCCACACTAGCCAAATTGGTTAAATATTTTTGGTAATAATCTTCAGGCAAATTATTCACTGCTATAGACAAAGCGAAATTGGCAATAGTAGCTGGGTTTTCTAAAGAACGGGCAAATCCTCCCGCTAAATAATTCTTCATACGATTTAATTCTGTATCACCCACTTTAGCATCTCTAATGATATTTATTTCACGCAATATTTCTTGAATAGAACTATCTGTTTTTTCATTTCTAACAGAAGCTTCTGCGCTAAAAATACCCACTTGTTTATTGGGTGTGATAGAAGAATAAGCACCATAAGTGAAGCCATGTTTTTCGCGCAAGTTGGCAAATAGTCTACCTGAGAAGCCCCCTCCTAAAATATTATTCATCACATTAGAAGGAATATCATTGGAAGATCCTTTTGTTAAATTAACTGTCGAAGCCACTGCCACCACACTTTGAACAGAAGCTGGCCTGTCTACAATAGCAACATAAGTTGTATTAGGAACTGCAGGCTTCTCATATACTTGCTTTGTATATACACCCTTTGCCCAAGTACCAAAATTCTTTTCAGCTAATGCTTTTGCATTGGCAGGATCAATATCCCCTACAAAAACTAAATAGGCATTATTTGGAATCCAATAAGTTTTGATAAAGCTTTTTACATCTTCTACTTTTACAGCATTGGCTGTTTTAACAGTAGTTATTTCTCCAAATGCATGATTGGCACCATACACTAATTTCTTCATTACATTATTTGAAATAGCATCTGGTTCGTCTTTATTTGATTCAATTCCAGAGATAGTTTGCTTTCTTACTTTCTCTAATTCATCTCCTGATAAAGCAGGATGTAAAATTACTTCCGACAATAACTCCATTAATTTAGGAAAATTATTTTTGAGCGAACTCACCGAAGCATATTGACTGGAAGTATTTAAACTACCTCCTAAATATTCAACAGCTTCATCTAATTCGGCCTTTGTCTTAGACATTGTTCCTCTTTTAAGCAATTGGCCTGACATATCTGCTAGTCCTGCTTTTTCGCCTTCTTTAAAACCGTCTACATCTAAAGCCAAAGTAGCGGTAACTCTTGGAAGCTTCGTATTTTTAACTACAAAAACTTGCAAGCCATTGGCTAAAGTAAATTTAACAGGGCTAGCCACTTGAATTAAAGGTGCCTTTCCTGGAGCAGGCGCCTTGGTTCTATCCACTTGCTGCGCCATTGATAAAAATGGCAAGCATAATAAAGTAAAGTATATATATTTTTTCATAAAATTATTTTTTGACTTATTCAATAGTCTTATTTAGTAGTTTTTTCTTTAGGTAAATAATGAAGTACTACTCTATTCTCTTTATTTAAATATTTTTTAGCAACTTTCAGTACATCTTCTCTTGTTACTTTATTATATTTTTCTAATTCCGTATTAATTAAATTAGCATCCCCAAAATAAACCTCATTATTGGCTAAACTTTCTGCAATGCCGGCCATGGTTGCCTTGCTATTTACTAAATCGGTAGTAATTTGGTTTTTTACTTTTTGAAACTCACGCTCACCTACTAAACTATTTTTTAAATCATTCACAACGCTATCCATACTTTCTTCTAAAGCTTCTACTTTCACTCCCATATTCGCAATTGTCAATGCAATAAATAAACCTTCATCTTCATTAAAGAAAGGAACCGATTGAGCTGCTACCGCTAATTGCTTGGCATCCACCAAGGTTTTATTCATTCTAGAAGAAGCTCCTCCCGATAAAATGGTAGATAAAACATTAAATGCATAATACTCTTCTCCTCCTTGCTTTGGTGCACGATAGGCATGAAATATGGCAGGTAACTGAATATTATCATAAACATTATCACGTACTTCCCCACCTAAAGGCGGTTCTTTAATACTAGGGCGATTGATAGGCAAACTGCCTTTTGCGATTGGCCCAAAATAGGCTTCTATTTTTTTCTTCAATGCCACTTTATCAATATCACCTGCAATGGATAATACACAATTGTTAGGCACATAGTATGTTTTATAAAACTGAATGAACTCCTCTAATTTTGCAGCATTTAAATGGTCCATACTACCAATAGGTGACCATTTATAAGGATGCACTTTAAAGGCTCGCTTGAGCATTTCATTTAAGAAAGATCCATAAGGTCGATTATCCATTCTTTGACGCTTTTCTTCTTTAACGACCTCGCGTTGTGTATTCACTCCAATTTGTTCAATTTTAGCATGCATCATTCGCTCACTTTCAAGCCAAAGTCCTAGATCAACTTGATTAGAAGGTAATAATTCATAATAAAAGGTACGGTCCTGAGAAGTATTGGCGTTTAAAGCACCTCCAGCATTGGTTATATACTTGTCAAACTCCCCTCTTTTAATATTATCTGAACCTTCAAATAATAAATGTTCGAAAAAATGGGCAAACCCAGTTCTTGCCGTGTCTTCGTTTTTGGATCCTACATGATACAACGCAGTCACTGCCACTACAGGCGCAGAATGATCTTCGTGTAAAATAATTTTTAACCCGTTGGGAAGCGTGTATTTTTCAAACTGAATGGTCTGACTATTCGCAGGTACCAAACTCAACGAAAAAAGACTAGCTAAAAGGGTAGCTCCTAATTTTTGCATACTTTAAATTTTAAATAAAATGTAATGAATATCCCATTAAATGAAAGGATATATTATAGAATAAAAATAACTATAATTTAGATTGGTTTTATGACTAATATGTTAAATTCCAAAAATCATAAAGAATTATACTACTATATGTTTTGGCTCAATACTGCCCGCGTCAAACCAATCAATTCCAGCATCCCGCTTAAACCAAGTCATCTGCCTTTTAGCATAATGCCTGGTATTTTGCTGAATTGCTTCTATGACCTTTTCTTTACTAATTTGCTTATCAAAATAGCCCTTCCATTCGCTATAACCAACCGTTTGTAAAGCATTTAAGTGCGAAACAGCTTCCAAGCCCTTGACCTCATTTTCCAGCCCAGCTTCGACCATTTTCAAGACCCTTTCATTAATCCTTTCGTACAATTGCTCCCGTGGAAGTTCTAGTCCAATTTTTACAATTTTAAAAGGTCTTGTTATTGCTTTTTTATTTTGGAAACTTACTATGGAAGCACCTGTTCCATTAAATACTTCTAAAGCGCGCATTAATCTTTGTGGATTTTTTTGCTCTCCTTTTGCCCAGTATAAAGGGTCTTTTACTGACAGTTCTTTTTGCAACCACCTCAGCCCTAATTTTTCATATTGTTGAATAATTTGTTCCCGTATCAAAGGATCAATGGCAGGTATTACATCTAATCCTTCACAAAATGCTTTGATATATAAACCAGTACCTCCCACCATTACAACTGCGTCTTTGGATTGAAATAAAGAATTCACTTTTTCCATCGCCCAATTTTCAAAAAAAGAGGCATTGATTTCCTCCTTGATGGAATGACTTGCTATAAAATGGTGTGGTACCGCTTGCAGTTCTTCTGCAGAAGGTCTAGCTACTCCAATATTTAATTCTTGATAACATTGGCGCGCATCCGCCGAAATAATTTCTGCTTTTAATGCTTTTGCAAGATCAATGGCAAAACTTGTTTTTCCTACCGCAGTAGGACCTACTATTATGTAAACGGTTTTAGACAAAATACTTTAAAAATTAATTAGTAAAGCTTCAATAGATTTTTTTAAAAAATGTACTAGAAAGCTTCTCCTTCGAAAAATTCAGAACCAGACTCATTGTCCTGCTTGTTATCTTCTTCATCCTCCTCCTGCTGATCATCGTCTTCCGCATCCGTTTCTTTCTCTTCCCCCTCTTCGCCAAATCCTTCAGCCCCTTCATTTAAATCATATTTCTCTTCAATATCTGCAAATTTTTCTCCTAATAATCCTTTGGTACCATATTGCATGGGACCCACTCCTTCTATTCTTGACACCAAAGGATATTCCAAATTCATATCGGCATCTGCATTTTTTATTACTTGAATCAATTCAATTAAAAATGACCATGACTTTACAAAATCATATTCATAAATAAAATGCTGATTGGTATCAATAATTTCAGTACTAATAGCTGTCTGTGCCATTAATAATGGTGGCACTTTATACTCTTTAGCATACACTTCTTTGCTAATTTCTCTACCTCTTTGCCAAGTATCATTACTTCTATAAAAAGTGGCATCGTGCTTTTGATCAAACTCAAATGCTCTTAGAATAATATAATGAAGGTCCTCAAAATTTTGTGTATGTTTTACCAAAACATCTCTATAGATAACGTCATCCTCTTCCCAATAAACTCTAAATTTTAATACTGCCATTTTGGTATTTTGAAACGCTAAATTACTATTTTATTATAGGAAATAAGCCTAGTTTTTCTGCTTCTTTTAACATAAAGCTATAAGCTGCATCATATTCATTAGGAATTACCCCATCTAATATGGCTTCTCTAATAGCATCCTTTATAATACCCACTTGCTTAGAGGGTGTAATGGCAAATAATTCCATAATAATTTCTCCTGTAATAGGTGGTTGCCAGTTTCTAATATTATCCTTTTCTTCTACTTCAATTAGTCTTTCTTTTACAAAATCAAAACCTTGTAAATAACGTTTCACTTTTACTTTATTCTTACTCGTTATATCGGCTGCACATAATAACATCAAACTTTCTATATCATCACCTGCATCAAACAATAATCTTCGTATAGCGCTGTCTGTAACATTTTCTTTGGTTAATGAAATTGGACGCAAATGCAAAGCCACTAACTTTTGGACCATTTTCATTTTCTCATTTAAAGGCAATTTCAATTGCGTAAAAATTTTAGGCACCATTCTTGCACCCACTACCTCATGTCCGTGGAAAGTCCAACCAAATCCTGTTTCAAACTTTTTGGTTTTGGGTTTGGCAATATCATGAAGTAATGCGGCCCAACGTAACCAAATATCATCAGAGGTTGCCGCCACATTGTCTAGCACTTGTAATGTGTGAGAAAAATTATCTTTATGTCCAATACCATCTAAGGTTTCAGCCCCTTCTAATTGCAATAAAACGGGAAAAATAAATTGTAATAAGCCTGCTTCTTTTAATAAGTACCAACCCTTAGAAGGCACTGGCGTTTGCATTATTTTTTGCAATTCATCGGTTATACGTTCTTGAGAAACAATAGAGATCCTATCCGCCATTTGTTGAATGGCCGAAAATGTTTCAGGTGTAATGTCGAAATTTAATTGAGTAGCAAAACGTATGGCACGCATCATACGAAGCGGATCATCATCGAAAGTTTTTTCAGGCGAAAGCGGTGTTCTTAAAATTTTACGCGTGATATCTTCTAAGCCACCAAATGGGTCGATTATTTCCCCAAAATTATTTTCAATCAATGAAATTGCTAATGCATTAATAGTAAAATCCCTTCTATTTTGATCATCTTCAATAGTGCCGGGGCTCACAGAAGGCTTGCGACTATCTCTTGCATAACTTTCCTTTCTTGCCCCTACAAATTCAATTTCAATCGTATCTAATTTAACTTGTGCTGTCCCAAAAGTTTTAAACAAAGAAACAGCAGGTTTAGGGGTGAATTGGGCTGCAAAAGCGGTTGCCAAAGCAAGTCCATCTCCCATGCAAACAATATCAATATCCTTGGTAGGTCGATCTAATATTTTATCACGCACAAACCCGCCCACTGCAAAGGCAGGCGTATTCAACAGTGCAGCTTGTTGAGCTACTATATTGAAGATAGATTGTTCTTCTGTGGTAAATTGAATTTGCATGGCTACAAAAGTACTAATGTTGTGTCACTTGTAGCAATGGCGCTATTAATTGTGCATTTTGTATAGAATGGGCGCAATTAAAATGGCCTAGAGGACAGTCCTTTTTTCCATGGAGGCCACAAGGTCGGCATGTGAGTGTTTGTGAAGTTTCTACTACAACAGAACTACTTGACAAAGGCCCAAAGCCAAAAGCGGGAATGGTTGAACAATAAATAGCCACTACTGGCGCATCAACTGCAGAACAAAAATGCAATGGCGCCGAATCGTTCACATAATTAAGTACCGCTTTTTGTTGCAAGGCAGCCGAGGCTAAAAAATTAAGTTGGCCAGCTATATTCATTAAATTTTTAGCAACAACCCCTGCACTCTTAGCAGCAGCTACATGTTGTTTAATAATTTCTTCCCCTATAAGTTTATCACCACTACCCCCTACTATATAAATGGGGCCCTTAAAAGGTAATTCATTGATAAAACTTACCCATGCACTCACTGGAAATTGTTTGGTAAACCATACAGAGGCGGCTGCTATAGTGATATATTTTTCATCCTGCAATGATTTTACTTTTTCAAAATCTATGGGGGCAGGATAAAGTTTTGGTTTACTAGCTGGCACAACACCCAAGCTTTCAAGCAAAGCATGATTTCGATTTATTTCATGCATGCTTTCGCTAGTTAATAGATGTTTTACCGTATGTGAAAATAAAAATGAAAAAGGATTTTTATCAAAACCAATAGTTATTTTTGCTTTAGCTAAGACCGTCCACAATCCAGTAGCAGCAAACCTTTGCACATTTATGAGTAAGTCGTATTTTTTGCTTCTAAGTTTTTTCAAAACTTGAAGCCAATTAAAATATTTATTATTTTTTTTATCCCATACAATAACCTCTTCAATAAAAGGATGGTTTGCAAAAAGTGTTTCATTCCCTTTTCTTACCACAATATCAATAGACGCTACCGGAAATTGTTGATGCAAAGATTCAATCAGTGCAGTTGCAAGCACTACATCACCAATAAAAGCGGTTTGTATCACAACCATTTTTTGCATAACTAAAACTATTTATGGTCGAATGATGATTAATTTTCCTTCTTCATCCCATTTCACAATAGAGGAAGGCATTTGCAGATTAGTTTCCTCTTGTCTATGCTTAACAACATATTGAACCCCTTCTTTAATGTCTAAAGAAATGTCGGCAAAACACAAAGGAGTGGGATAACCAGAAATATTAGCAGAAGTACTCACTATAGGTTTACCGAAAGCTTTTATTAAATCTTTACAAAAAGAATCTTTGGTAATTCGAATAGCGATAGATTCATCCCCCGCCACTAAATTAGTTGCGACATTTTTTGCTTTATGATAAATAACTGTAGTAGGCTTATGAATACCTTTGATGTAATCAAATATTTGTAAATTATTATCTGCTACGTAATTGGTAATTTCCTTTTCCTCCCCCAATAGTATAATCATTGCTTTCGTATCCACTCTTTTTTTTAAAGCAAAAATTTTGGAAACTGCCAATTCATTGGTTGCATCACATCCAATACCCCATACCGTATCAGTAGGATACAAAATAAGTTCCCCTTTTTGAAGGGCTAGCAAACAGGCTTCTACATCTTCTTCGTAAACAAACATGTTGCAAATTAAACAATCCCAATTAAAAAATTCAATGTTCCTTATTGTGCAAAAGAAACTAGTAAGTATTATGTGCTAGTTTGTAAATTTGTACAAATCGAAATAATGGAATTAAAAAACAAAATTGAAGCAGCATTTGCCGATCGAACTTTATTAAAGGATGCAACTTATAGCAATGCGGTACATGCCGTCATCGAAGAAGTAGATAAAGGAAGGTTAAGGGTGGCAGCACCTAAAGAAGGACAATGGATTGTAAACGAATGGGTAAAACAAGCTATTTTATTATATTTTGGCATTCAACCTATGCAAACATGGGAATTAGCCCCCTTTGAATTTCATGATAAAATGTTGCTAAAATCTAATTATGCAGCATTGGGCGTGAGGGCTGTACCTCATGCAGTGGCTAGGTATGGCGCTTATTTAGCAAAAAACGTGGTACTAATGCCAAGCTATGTGAATATAGGAGCATTTGTAGATGAAGGCACGATGGTTGATACATGGGCTACCGTTGGAAGTTGCGCGCAAATTGGCAAAGGAGTTCACTTAAGCGGTGGCGTGGGAATTGGAGGTGTTTTAGAACCGCTACAAGCAAGTCCTGTAATTATAGAAGATGGCTGTTTTATAGGCAGCAGGTGTATAGTGGTGGAAGGTGTTCATGTTGAAAAAGAAGCAGTACTAGGTGCAAATGTGGTTTTAACCCAGAGCACTAAAATTATAGATGTAAGTGGAGCAACTCCAATAGAATACAAGGGCCGCGTTCCAGCTAGAAGCGTTGTTATTCCAGGCTCTTATCGTAAGTCATTCCCTGCGGGAGATTACCAAGTAAGTTGTGCGTTAATCATTGGACAAAGAAAGCCAAGTACCGATCTAAAAACAAGCTTAAACGACGCTCTTCGCGATTTTAACGTAGCCGTTTAATATCACCCATCAGCTCATCAAGTTCCTAAAAAAATTTGGGGTGGCCAGGACAAGTCCCAACCACCCCGATTATCCTTCCCCCAAAGGATAAAAATCTTTAAGAACCACATATTTAATATTTCATTAATATATAATTCTTATTAATGTAAATATGCATTAAGAGTGTATATGAATCCAAATTAATAGTAATTTAAGTGGTGAAAAATATATTTATAAATAAATATGTTCAAAAACAACACTATACATATTAATAATTTACAAAATATTAATAAAATAGATGAGTAAATTTCTTATTATAATATTTGTCTTACCTTAGTAAAATGAAATTTATAAGATTAATTCTTTGTTTAATTTTTTCAATTCAACTATTTTCTTCTTTTGCACAGGAAAAAAAGGTGAATAACGTATTTCAAAAGCAAGACATTGCCCTTTTGGATATCTTATATAAAGACAGTATTAACCCCTTACATATACAATTAAATAGTAGTCTTTTTAATTTTGGGCTCAACACCAAGGAATTCAGAAATATAGCCCTCCTAAAAAGAGGAAAGGAAATTTGGATTCAACCTTTAGGGCTGGGAAAAGTCTTTAAGGTCAAAAAGGAAAACAACAACTACACTTTAGTTAGAATTGACTCTACTATACATTCTGGCGTCAACTTTGAAGCTTATTCTTTTATATTACATAATTCAATTGTCCAATTTGGAGGCACAGGATTCTGGCATTTACGTGGAATCCTTACCTACTTCAGTCCCATAACCCATGAGTGGGAATTATACCCAAGTGATAGAATTGTAAATGGATATGATGATTTTAAAAACATTATCAAATTTAAAGTTGATACAAACGCCAATAAATTATACACCACTAAATCTTTAGGTTATTTCAATATGCCCAAAGATTATACCATATCCAGTATAGACAGTTGTTATGTATTCGATTTCTACAATCATCAATGGACTACTTTAGGGCTTATTAATCCCGCACTTAAACTAAACTTACAAACAGCCACTTATTCCACTTATGATATTGATGATATCATTATCTACCAAAACTACCTTGACTACTTTTGGATAAATTTTAAAACCAATAGTTTTGGGAAAATTAATAGTACTAAAAATGAAGCCATAAAGCAGGTTTGGTTAAGCTTATATACTACCAAGGATCTTTATGATGACCTTCAGTTTAACTTAGGCAATACAGCCTATTTACTTAAAATAAGTCCCGATCATCAACTCAGCTATAAAACCTTTACTATAAGCAGTGCCGATATTGATACTAGCAATATTCAATATGTTTATAAAATAGATAACAACCTTATCCATTTTTTCTTCAATGTGCTACTTCCTTTCTTTACACCGAATGTTTTAATTATCATGCTCATTGCATTTTTTATATTTTTCTTGGTGTATAGACAAAGAAAAAAGAAAGTGCCTAAAGAAGTTACAGCAAGGTTAAATTATAATTTTTATCACTCCCTTACTATTATTGAAAAAGAACTTTTACAAGTATTGTATAAAAATCACCAAAAAGGGGAAACCATTTCCACTAAACTAATTAATAAAATTATTGGGGTGCAAAACAAGGATGTGTTAACACAAAATAAAAGCAGAAGTGACCACTTTTTAAAAATAAACCAGAAATATAAACTCTCTACACAACAGCCATTACCCTTAATTATAAAAAATAGAGATACGATTGATAAAAGACAATATAACTATGGGCTAGAACCTAGCTATCTTGTTTACTTAATAAAAATGATTGAATCAGAAAAACAAGAGTTTGAAGATTAATTTATACTACCAATAAACTACATCCTCTTCTTGCACTGCTATCTAGTCTTCCTAAAACAGTGAAGCTACCATCTTCAAAAACTTCGCCTATATCTTCTGTGGCTATAAAGGAGCAACTATATATATTTGCAAGGTCAATGATATGTAATACGCCTCTGCCCGACTCCTTAATAGTTGTTGGGTCTTCCTCCTCTGCAATCATCACTTTCATCCAAGGCGGACATTTAAATATGCCCTCTTTTACTGCATAAGCCTGGCTTAATAATTCGGTCATTCCATATTCTGAATGAATAGTATGAACACCAAATTGTGTACTTAATAAATGATGTAATTCAGTTCTTGTAAGTTCCTCTTTTCTCCCTTTCATGCCTCCTGTTTCTATTACTATAGTAGACTTTAATTGTTGTGGAAAAGCCATAGCAAAATCAATCAATGCAAAACTCACCCCTATAAACCAAACTGGTTTTTGTTGTTTTTCTAAATCTTGTAAAACCTGATTCAATTTTTCAAAATCATCTAAATAAAAACCGCTTTGTGGATGTGCAGATTCTTTAATTAATTTATCCACCATGTAAACTAAAGAAGAATGTTTTCTTTCCAAATAAGAAGGCAATAAACCTAAAATACAATATTCATTGGGGTTGCCATAAAATAAATTAAAACATTGCAGAAAGCTTTGTTCATACAATTGTAAATCTTGTACAAAATGACTGCTTTTTACATCCTGCGTAGTTCCACTACTTTCAAATAAAGTGCTTGGCTTATTACCTATAAAAACTTCCTGCGTTTTAAAAAAAGAAATAGGTAAAAAAGGAATTGCTGTTGACTTATTTAAAGTTACCCATTGATGATAAACTGGATTGTGTTGAGACTGCCAATTAAAAACAGCTTTACTGGCCTCCAAAAAATTGGCTGGCGCAAGGTCCCATAATTGCTTACTATCTAAAGGTGGCTGTAACAAAATAAATGATTTACTACTGCAAAAGTATCAATAAAAAATCAAGAAAAAGGGTAAAGATGGTCTGTTTAAAAATAGCGTAATTAGTGTTATCTTGCAGTTGTTAATTTTAAACTCACTTTATGGCAAAATCTAGCTCAAAAAAACCTACTGTTAATTCAAAAAAAGAATTAATAAGCGCAGCTTCTTATCAATTTTTAACCAACTATATAAATAATCCTTCTCCCGTAGGATTTGAAACAAGTGGTCAAAAAATATGGCTGGAGTATCTTACAAAATATGTAGACACTACTTATACAGATGCTTATGGTACAGCTGTAGGTGTTATCAATCCCAATGCCCCGTTTAAAGTAGTTATTGAAGCACATGCCGATGAAATTAGTTGGTTTGTAAATTATATAAATGAACAAGGCTTAATTCATTTAAAAAGAAATGGCGGCGTAGACCATCAAATTGCGCCATCGATGCGTGTTTGGATTCATGGTAAAAAGGGGCCCGTTAAAGCGGTATTCGGATGGCCTGCTATTCATACTAGATTAAGCAACCCAGATCAAAAAGAACCACAACCTAAAGTTGATAACCTAACATTAGACTGTGGCGCTAGAAGTAAAAAAGAAGTAGAAGCTTTAGGTATTCATATTGGAGCAGTTGTTACTTACCAAGAAGGTATCGACGAATTAGCTAACAATTTTATTATAGGACGTGCTTTTGATAATAGAGTGGGTGGTTTTATGATTGCAGAAGTTGCTCGCTTATTAAAAGAAAATAAAAAGAAACTTCCTTTTGGATTATACATTGTAAATGCAGTACAAGAAGAAATTGGACTTCGTGGCGCTGAAATGATTGCTCGTCGCATTAAACCGAATATTGCTATCATTACCGATGTAACGCATGATACGCATACTCCTATGATTAACAAAGCTATCGAAGGTGATATACAATGCGGCAAAGGCCCATCACTCGCCTACGCTCCTGCTATCCATAATAAATTATTAGCTATTGTTGAAGCTACCGCTAAAGCAAAAAAAATACCCGTACAGTTTAGAACATTAAGTCGTAGCACGGGCACCGATACTGATAGCTTTGCTTATGCAAATGACGGTTGTCCTTCAGTATTAATATCAATGCCTTTAAGATACATGCATACCACCGTTGAAATGATACATAAAAAAGATATCGTAGATACTATCAACTTAATGTATGAAACACTATTGGTATTGACGCCTAAGACTAATTTAAGCTATTTATAATGTCAACTACCCACTTTAAAATTGCTATCATTGATATGTATGATGGGAATGCCAATGTGGGTATGGAGTGTATTCATTTAATTTTAGCCAATTGGACTTCGCAAAAAAATGTAACAATCCAACATCAAGTTTTTAAACTAAGAGACCATTGTGAAATTCCCGATCATCAATTTGATGCTTATATCTCGACTGGAGGTCCAGGTTCACCAATAGATTCAGCAGGTGAAAAATGGGACACCCTCTTTACCGAATGGCTTGATCAAATGTTGGCATTACAAAAACCCGTATTTTTAATTTGTCATAGTTTTCAAATAGCCTGTAGACATTTAAACTTAGGAAAAATAAGTTTACGCAAATCAAGACAAGTGGGCATCTTGCCCATACATCCTATTGAATCCAATCATTTGTTTGAGGGCTTAGCAGATCCATTTTATGCACTAGAAAGCAGGCTGTATCAAATTACAGAACCCAATGACGAACAAATTAGTCGCTTAGGCGCCCGTATTACA
The DNA here is from genome assembly GCA_903854725.1 of uncultured Bacteroidota bacterium. GTDB lineage: Bacteria > Bacteroidota > Bacteroidia > Chitinophagales > Chitinophagaceae > Sediminibacterium. The sequence continues at coordinate 1,486 of CAINWZ010000143.1, read as the reverse complement.
GCATTGGAAAAGATTAGACCCCAGGTACCCCTAGAGCGTGCAATTATGGGTATACAATTTAATGAACACATGGCAGGCGTGCAATTTCATCCAGAAGGCGAATATCAAATTTTACTAGATTATTTTAAAGATGATAAAATAAAAAACGCCATTATGGAAGAATTCGGTATAGAAAAATGGGATCGGATGATTGAACACTTAAATGATCCCACAAAAATAAAATCCACATTTAATGCGATTCTTCCCAACTTTTTAGACAAAGCCTTAGAAGCTAAATCATAAAATATACAAAATGATTGCTTCCCATAGAAAAAATTTTAATGATTCATTTACAGAAGCTAAACACCTAGCCTATTTAACTGCATTAAACAGCCACTATCCAGGTGCGCTGGATTTTAGTGTAGCCGAAACACCCATTTTTATAGATAAAATTTTTATAGATAAAGTATTAGCTACTGGAAATTACATTACTGAACAAATACAAAGTCCTTCCTTTAAAAAAATCACAGAAGCTTCTTTGCAAAACCAACCCAATACACCCAATGAAGCCGCTTTGCCTAATTGCATTGTAATGGATTTTGCCCTAGCCATCAACGATAATAAAGAAATAGTACCAGCATTAATTGAATTACAAGGGTTCCCTTCCTTATTTGCTTTTGAAGTATTACAAGATGAGTGTATTCGTAATACATATTCTATACCCGCTGGGTTTAGCCCCTTTTTAAATGGGTATTCTAAAGAAAAATATTTGAAGCATTTAGAACAGGTCATAAAAGGCGATCCTTACTCGCATGAAAATAAACACACTGTATTACTTGAAATATTACCACACCAACAAAAAACAAGAATCGATTTTTATTGCACTGAAGACTATTTAAATGTTCCAATAGTATGTATTACTGAAATATTTAAAGAAGGAACAACACTTTATTACAATAGAAACGAAAAGAAAATAAAAATTGATCGTATTTACAATAGAGTTGTGTTGGACGAGTTAAAAAATCAGACAAAATCAATACAAGAACAAGGTGCTATATTACAAAGTGAATTAAATGTTGAATGGGTCACGCACCCTAACCATTTTTTTAGAATTAGTAAATTCTTATTGCCATTTTTGACGCACCCTTTTATACCCAAAACTCAATTTGTTCATGAGTTGCCTTCTATCCCTACAGATTTAGAAAACTACATCTTAAAGCCGCTTTTTTCCTTCGCAGGCCAGGGTGTTGTTATAGATATTCAGCCCGGTGACATGGAAAAGCTAAAAAATCCTACAGGTTGGATTTTACAAGAAAAAGTAACCTATGCCAATTGTATTGAAACACCTACTGGCCCTGCCAAAGCGGAGTTAAGGGTATTTTATTTTTGGGATGCACCTACACAGCAATATATAGCTACTATGAACCTTGCTCGCTTGAGTAAGGGTAAAATGATTGGTGTTAACTATAATAAAACTGCCACCTGGGTAGGTGGCAGTTTAGCATAT
>CAINWZ010000142.1 GCA_903854725.1 uncultured Bacteroidota bacterium | reverse complement strand
TATTTATTTCACCTTTTAGATATGAATAATAAATATCTAATTTATTATTATCTTTAAGATGGTGAAATGCAAGCCTAGTTATTAAAGTTTCACATGCATCTTTATTCATTTCAACATGTGCAACAGGTTTAAATCCTGCATTTATAAATCCCTCAGACATACCTCCAGCTCCTGCAAATAAATCAATAATATTGATGCTCATAATTACTTTTGGGTTTAACCTATACTAAGATAGCTCAATTCAATATTGTTAAGTTTAATCATTTTACAGAAAGATATAATACAGGTACTTTTATATGTTACTCTCCAAAATAACTAAAGTTCCCAAAAACAACACTCCAATGTTTACGCGGGTTTTAAGAAATGAGTTGTGGTGCAAATTGTGGTGCAAATGAAAAAAGCAGCTACAAAAAAGTGTTTGAAAACTTGCTTGTAACTGCTTGATTATCAAGGAGTGGGCCCACCTGGGCATGATCCAGGGACCCCCTGATTATGAGTCAGGTGCTCTAACCAACTGAGCTATAGGCCCGCATCTTTCGATGTAGGCGGCAAAAATAGTAAAATTTGCCTATCATCTGCTGCTTAAATATTGAATATTTTAACCTTTTTTAAAGTTATCTACCCTTTTTTTCTGCTATTTTTGCCAAATGAAGAAAGTCATTTTTATTACAGCCTCTTTTTTACTTTTTGGATACTTTGTCCAAGCACAAACTCCAAGTTCTCAAACAAAAGATTGGTCAAAATTAGATTTAACAGGTCGCGCTGCTGATCATTTTATGATTCAATTCGGTTCAGATACTTGGACTGGCAAACCTGATAGTGTTAAAACGGGCGGAGGATTTAGTCGGCATTTTAATATCTACTTTATGTATGATAAGCCTTTTAAGACAAATCCGCACTATAGCGTAGCTTTTGGGGCTGGAGTAGGAACGAGCAACATCTTTTTTGATGATCATACCCTTGTTGATATAAAATCTGCAGCAGCTGCATTGCCTTTTCATCATATAGATTCTATTTCAAGTCATTATGCAAAATCAAAAGTGACTACAATATATTTTCAAGCGCCAGTGGAGTTAAGGTATTTTTCGGATCCTGAACATCCTTCAAAATCATGGAAATATGCTGCTGGATTAAAAGTAGGAACCTTATTAAAAGCATATACTAAGTCAAAGAATTATGTAAATAGCGCTGGTAATTCTATATATGGTAAAACTTTTATTGAAAAGAGAATCAGTAACCGATTTTTTAATGCATCAGATGTTGAGTTAACAGGCCGTGTTGGTTATGGCATCATATCACTTGATATGGGTTATACTATAACACCGATCATCAGAGATGGTTTTGGACCAGTTATGAATAAGTTTTCAATCGGCTTTACTATTAGTGGATTGTAATGAGCCTTTAAATTATAGTTAAGACCCTCTTTTAGAGGGTTTTTTCATTCCCCTCGGTTTTAGTTTATCTTTGTAAAAACAGATCATTTTGATAGAGAAAAGAAAAATATTTAAGAAAGAAGAAAAGTCGGTTTTGGTGAGTGTGATTCAAAAAGATCAGACAGAAGAACAAGTAGACGAATACTTGGATGAGCTTGCTTTTTTAGCAGAAACGGCTGGTGCAAAAACAATTAAGTCATTTAAGCAAAAATTACCTCATCCTGATAGTCGCACGTTTGTAGGTAAAGGAAAATTGGCAGAGATAAAACAATTCGTTGCTTTAAAAGATATTGACGTAGTTATTTTTGATGATGAATTATCTGGTTCTCAAATTACGAATATCGAAAAAGAAGTTGGGGTGAGGGTGATTGACAGAAGTGATTTAATCCTAGATATTTTTGCAGCACGCGCCCGCACAGCACAAGCAAAAGTACAGGTGGAACTTGCACAATACCAATATATCTTGCCTCGCTTAAAAGGGATGTGGACGCATTTGGAGCGGCAGGGAGCTGGGATAGGATCAAGAGGTCCTGGTGAAACAGAAATTGAAACTGACCGTCGTATAGTAAAAGATAAAATTTCACTTTTACGAAAAAGGTTACTTGAAATTGACAAACAGGCTTTCACTCAACGAAAGGAAAGAGGTGAGTTCATACGCGTCGCATTAGTAGGGTATACCAATGTGGGCAAATCAACTATCATGAACTTAATTAGTAAAAGTGATGTGTTTGCCGAGAATAAATTATTTGCAACACTCGATACGACAACCCGAAAAGTAGTTTTTGAGAACACGCCATTTTTATTAAGTGACACAGTTGGTTTTATTCGTAAACTACCACATCATTTAGTTGAAAGTTTTAAAAGCACTTTAGATGAGGTTCGCGAGGCAGATGTATTATTGCATGTCGTCGATATTTCACATAAAAATTATGAAGATCAAATAGGTGTGGTGAATAAAACTTTACAAGAACTTAAAGCTTTTGATAAACCCATCATCACCATTTTTAATAAAATGGATTTGTATCAACAAAAATATTTTGACGAGTGGATTTCAGATGAGGTAAAACAAGATCTTTTATTAGAATTAAAAGACAGGTGGAATGGCATCACAAACAACCAAGCTGTATTTATTAGTGCCATAGAAAAACAAAATATAGAAGAATTAAGAACTGTCATTTTACATAAAGTAAGAGATATGTATCAAATTAGATTTCCCTATAAAACTGTTTATTATACCTAATGAGTAGTATTCAATGGACCTTAATTTCTGATGCGCCTTTAACACTCACATGGCCTTCCAATAATCTGCTCAATATGGAGATAGAGGGCCTAAAATTTACTTTAGGTAAATGGCAGGATCATTATTATGCTTTTGCAAGTAAATGTCCTCATGCCAGTGGCAGGATGGATGAGGGCCATATTAACCCCTTAGGCCAGGTGGTTTGCCCATTACATAAATACTGTTTTGACATGGCGAATGGCAGGAATTCAAGTGGCGAAGGCTATTTCTTAAAAACCTACCCCGTTGAACTAAGGGAAAACGGACTTTTTATTGGAATAAAGCCCAATTATTTGGTTTAATGTTTTGTTCTTAGCTAAAATTTATTATTTTTGCCACCCTTAAAAGGAACACTCCTCCTTAGCTCAGTTGGTTAGAGCACATCACTGTTAATGATGGGGTCCTCCGTTCAAGTCGGAGAGGGGGAGCGAAAAAAAGCCCTGTCCCGAGAAATCGGGACAGGGCTTTTTTATTATTCAGAAGGTAAATTCTCTATATCATTTAAATCTTTATTTCTACCAGCCGCTTTTTTGGCTTCTATTAAATTTTGTAAATGTATTATTCTAACGGGAGTTTCATTTACTTGTTCAATTGTGGAATTATTGTACGCGCTAATAAAGTCTAAACCTTTTACAGCTGTCATTATTTCAATTGCATAAGGTGGTTTTCCAAAAGCAAAAACATCAAAATTATCCGAAAAGAATTCTTCTTTCTTTACAGCAATTTCAGGTAGACCAAATGCCTTTATTGCTTTTTGCAGATTAATAAAATTTTCTTCTGTTTTATTAACCCAAATATCAATATCTCCCGTTGATCTACTATACCCTCTTATAATGACAGCATATCCTCCTACAACTATGTATTCAACTTCATTTTGGTTTAAATATAAAATGAAGTCTTTAAAATCGTCATTAAATATATTCATTATAAAGCTCTTTTATAAGATGAAAGTTGATTACGATCAACTTTATTTTTGACAAAATCCTTGGTATTAAAAGAAAGCTCAATCATAGCAACTGAAGCAGCCAATTTTTCTAGTATAGTTTTATCAAACCAAAATTGGTAATCAATATTGTTATCCTTAGACATATTTCTTGATGTATATATTTCAACATCAACAAAAGCTCTTTTCATAGGATTCATTATTTATATAAAGATAATTAAAATTAATAATCTAGGACAACAACACTTCAGCAGGTATATTTAGTTCTTGATGAAAAAACTTGACTAATTCTAGTGTCAATGGCTTCTTTTTGTTTAGAATAGACGACACATATCCTTTGCTACCTACCTTGCCAACAAGGTCCCTATTCTTCAATCCTAATTCATCCATCTTTACTTTAATAGCAGCAATAGGATCAGGTAATGGAATAGGATAGTTAGCATCCTCATATTGTTTAATTAATAGAAGGGCTACTTGTAACTTTTCGCCTTGTGGAGTAGTTGATTTGACCTTATTCTCAAACTGAGCATCTACCCAATCAAGGTATTGCTTATATTGTTTTTTTGTCTTAATAATTTTCAATTCCATATTCTAGTAGCGTTCTTCGGATAATAATATTAAAGATAATAAGTTTACTAATAGAAAACTTTCTAAATTCAATCTATTTTGAAAAAGCTGCAATTTTGGTGCGAAAGGGGAGCACTCAAGAAAAGCCTTGCATTTTGCAGGGCTTTTTTATTGGCTATCAGTGAGTTAGAGGTATTTCAATTAATGCCTAGGGTTGAATTAACCCATTTTAATGTGTATTTATACGCTCATCCATATTTGTCTGTTTTTTCTTTGTAAATTTGGG
>CAINWZ010000141.1 GCA_903854725.1 uncultured Bacteroidota bacterium | reverse complement strand
GTTGCAGCAGCAGCTGTATCAACAGTTGCAACAGCAGTATCAGTTTTTGCTTCAGTAGAAGCACCACCACACGCAGCTAATGCAGCGATAGCGAAGATTGCGATAACTTTTTTCATTTTGGGTTTGTTTTAAATGATTAATTTATACTCTTAATACGAAAACCTTAAAAAGGTAACCTCCTCCCTCTTAAAAAAATAAAAAAGAGCCCTTTTTGGGTTACTTTTGCTCAACTTAAGTATTAATCTCTTGAAAGCTGAATTGAACGAACAAGCCCTTTTAAAGGGGTTAGCAAATAACGACTCCAAAGCAGTGGAAACACTGTATAAAAGTCATTTTAGTACTATTCAGCACTTTGTTCTAAACAACAATGGCTCTTTTGATGACGCAAGGGATGTATTTCAGGAAGCAATGATCACTTTATATGAAAAAGTTCAATCCGATTCATTTGTGCTTTCCTGTCAAATTAAAACCTACCTATTTTCAATATGCAAGCATTTGTGGTTAAAACGATTGCATCAACTAGGAAAGTATAGCGGACCATTAAGTAGTCAAGAAGAAACAATTTCGGTGGAGCAAGATATAAGAGAGTTTGATAAGAAAGAAGCTTCTTTTGAAATTATGGATCGAGCCTTAAATAGTTTAGGAGAACCTTGTAAAAGTTTATTAGAAGGATATTATATAAATAAAAAAGGGATGCAGGAATTGGCAACAGCTTTTGGATATACCAATGCCGACAATGCAAAGAATCAGAAATACAAATGTTTGATGCGACTAAAGAAATTATTTTTTGCTCAATATAATATAGGAGAATAAAAAATTATGGAAGACAACCAATTATTAGAATCGATTGAAAAGTATTTGACAGATGCTATGTCTGCTCAAGAAAGGACTCAGTTTGAGACCCTTCGAAAAAATACACCTGAGATTGACCAAATGGTGGTTGAACATAAATTATTCTTGCAGCATATGCAAGCCTATTCAAATAGACGCCATTTTACAGCCTTAGCAAGTCAAACCTTCCATAAGCTTTTAGCCGCTGGGGAATGGATTACAGATGATACCATTAGCACTAAAACAAAAGTGATTCAACTTTGGAATAAATACAAAAAAGTAACCGCAATTGCTGCTTCAGTAGCTGGCTTTATTGCCTTAACTACTTCTGTGCTTGTGATGTCTTTGTCTCCTAGTTTAAATGGCAATCAATTATTACAATTGAGTAAAGCCATTGAAGTTATTAAGAAAAATCAACAAGTACAAGGCCATTTAATTAATGAAGTAAAATCAAAAGTGCCTGAGAATGCAAAATTAATTAGTGGCGGTTCTGGTTTTTTAATTGACACCAAAGGATTTATCATTACCAACGCCCATGTTTTAAAAGGCAATGGTGCAATTGTTATTAATAGTGTTGGACAAGAACTGAATGCTGACATCATTTATAGCGATATTAATTCAGATTTAGCTTTACTCAAAGTAGACGACGAAGATTATAATGCTCCTAAAAAAATACCATTCTCCATACGTAAGAAAATCTCCGATTTAGGAGAAGAAATTTTCACATTAGGCTATCCTAGGAATGACAATGATATTGTATATGGCAAGGGCTACCTTAGTGCGCAAACTGGATACGAGGGCGATAGTAATTCATATCAAATACAAATTAGTGCCAACCCTGGTTATTCTGGAGCTCCGCTTTTTAATGATAAAGGAGAACTTATTGGCATTATTAGTACTAGACAAAAACAAGCAGAAGGTGTTGCCTTTGCAATCAAGTCCAATAAAATTTTTGATTTAATAGCAACCGTAAATGAAGGGGAAACCAATAAGGCTGCTAAGATTAAATTAACTACGCTAAATAACGCGAATCTTACTAATAGAAAAGGACAAATAAGTAATTTAAAAAATTACATCTATAGTATTAGGTCTTATAACTAGAACAATTGGATAGATCCTACCACAATTGTGGAGGGTATACTTTACTATCTACCAGGGCATTGATACTCGCTTTAACACCTGGCGCATCTTCCTTATATGTTACACCAAACCATTTTGCATTGGTAGGAATGACTTTCACTTTACCTAAGCCTAGTTCATGAAATCTGCCCGCCACATAAGGTATATAAAATTCAGACTTTAATTCTTGTCCTTTGGCTTGTAAAAACAATTTAAATTCAGACGCACATAAATTAATAAAATTGGGTGCAAAACACATAAAATTCATACTCACTCTGGTATCTTCTTGCAATGGCGTCTCTATCTCGTTCTCTTCAAATACAATTTGACCATTTGATTTTCGATATATTTTAGTGCGCTCATTAATTTGATTCAAATATCCTTGCTCATTAATAGAACAAACCCCTCTGCTCACTGTGCCATTTTCACTTAAAGTATTAGATAACTCATAGCCTAGAATACAATTTGTTTGATCATTACATTCCATTGTCAAAAAAGCATAAGCTTGTTCAAATGCCTCTTTACCATAATAATCATCTGCATTAATCACTGCAAAAGATTCTTTGACTTCTTCCTTGCAACATAATAATGCATGTGCAGTTCCCCAAGGCTTCACTCTATCTGATGGAATATTAAATCCTTCCGTAAATTTATCTAAGGACTGAAATACATAGGCAATTTCTATTTTACCTTTTAATTTGGGCTCCAATGCTTGCTTAAAAGCTGCTGCAAAATCGGCACGAATAATAAACACCACTTTACCAAAACCAGCTCTTATGGCATCATAAATGGAATATTCCATGATTGTTTCACCAGCGGGACCAAAGCCCTCTGTTTGTTTCATACTTCCATACCTGCTTGCCATTCCTGCTGCTAAAATCACTAAAGTTGGTGCCATATATTTCAAATAATTTGAAGCTATTTAAATAGTATTTTTATGATACTGATGCCTAAATATCATGTAAAAATAACTGATTTCTGTTAAATAGAAAAACATTGCAATACACCCCCTCCATACATAGTATTCCTAGTTTTACAACCTCTACAATAGAGGTAAGTATGCTTAGGTTAGATAAATTACACCCCATTGTGAGTGGTAATAAATGGTTTAAACTAAGATTTTATATTGAAGAGGCGATTCAAAATTCTTTTGATACCATTGCAAGCTTCGGAGGCCCTTATTCGAATCACCTTGTTGCATTAGCCTTCGCTGCAAAAGAAAGTCAGTTAAAAAGTATTGGTTATGTAAGAGCTACCAAAAACGAACCACTCACTCCCAGTTTACAAGAAGCTATTCAATATGGAATGCAATTAGAATTTATAGGTAGAACTAATTTTCAAGAAATTAAAAATGAAATGCTACTTCAACATAAAGTAAGTCCTGAAATTATTACCCATAAAACTAAAACCTATTTCATTAACGAAGGTGGCTATGGAATACTAGGTGCTAAAGGCGCCGCAACCATTTTAAATAATATTGGCAACAGCTTTACTACTATTATTGCGGCAGTAGGTACCGGCACCATGCTTGCAGGACTTATTAATGGAGCAGCACAGCATCAGCAAGTAATAGGTATACCCGTTTTAAAAAATGAACAAACAATTGAAACAGAAATAAAAGCATTATTAAATAATAAAAGTACACACTTCTCCTTGCTGCATCAGTTTCACCAGGGTGGTTATGCGAAAACCTCCCCCGCTTTGATTGAATTCATGAACCAATTGTGGAGTACAGAAAAAATTCCTACTGACATCGTGTATACTGGTAAACTTTTATTTGCAGTAAATGAATTACTAAAAGAAAATTACTTTAAACTAGGTAGTAAAATACTGTTGATACATAGCGGAGGCTTACAAGGCAATAGATCTATGCCTGCGGGGACTTTGCTTTTCTAATACTTTAAATAGCTCCTTTACATGAAGCATTTAATAGATAGTTAGTGAGCGTAAACTAATTCGCAATCAAAAACGAATTCAAAATGTTTTTTAATTTTCCTTTTCACTTCTTCATAATCTACCTTATGCCCTAATTCTTTTTCTAAAGAAGTCACTGTCTTTCCTTGTATACCACAAGGAACTATAAATTCAAAATGAGATAAATCGGTATTTACATTTAAAGCGAAGCCATGCATGGTTATCCATCTGCTACATTTAATACCCATGGCGCAAATTTTTCTAGCCATAAAGGGATCTTCTGGCGATAACCATACGCCCGTTTCTCCTGCGCTTCGCTCTCCTTTTAATCCATATTCTGCTATCACGTCTATGATAACTTGTTCTAAGCTTCTTAAATACCATCCTAAATCGGTTTTGAACTTATCCAAGTCTAAAATGGGATACCCTACAATTTGTTGCAAACCATGATAAGTAACATCACCCCCTCTATTGATATGAAAAAACTCAATACCCAATTTTTGCAATTGCTCCTCCGATACTAAAACATGCTCTCTTTTTCCACTTTTTCCTAAAGTAAACACTGGAGGATGCTCTACCATTAAAAGCCTATGTTCTGTCAAGCTTGTTTTGACGTCCTCCTCTTTCTGCCTCGCCGCCCATTTAATTTGCGTATTTTTTAGCATTAATTCCTCCTGATAATCCCAGGTGGGCTGATAGGAACGAATACCTAAATCTTCAAATAACACTTTTTGACGCATAAAGCAAAGTTACAAACTAAGCCGCAATATCCTACTTTTGCATCATGTCAGAAGAAGTAGAGCTATTGGCCGAAGAAAATAACGAGTCCCTTTATGAGCGAACAGCCTTTATGGTAGATAAAGGTCAAGCCCCTATCCGTATAGATAAATGGGTGCAAGCAAGAATAGAAGGTATCACCAGAAATAAATTGCAACAAGGTATAGATGCAGGATTTTTAACAGTGAATGGCAAAGTCGTTAAAAGCAATTATCGCACTAGACCAGGCGACGAAGTAGTTTATTTAAGTATCATCAATCCAGAATACACCGAGTTAAAGCCAGAGGCAATGAATTTGGATATTGTCTATGAAGATGAAGCGGTGATGGTTATTAATAAACCTTCCAATATGGTGGTGCATCCTGGTATAGGTAATTATACGGGAACATTACTAAATGGCGTTGCACATCATTTACTAGCACAAAATCCGAGCTTAAGTGAAGAAGTCTTACCTCGTTTTGGTTTAGTGCATCGTATTGATAAAAATACAACCGGCCTAATTGTACTTGCCAAAACACCTGAAGCAGCAAGTCATTTAGCAAAACAATTTTTTAACCATACAGTAGAAAGAAAATATGTGGCACTTGTTTGGGGCGATATGGAACAAGAAGATGGAACAATTATAGCCAATATTGCACGTCATAAATCTAATAGAAAAATGTTTGACGCTTATCCTGATGAAGAAATTGGGAAGCACGCCATCACACATTATAAAGTAATTGAGCGTTATAATTATGTGACCCTCGTATCCTGTATTCTCGAAACAGGCAGAACGCATCAAATAAGAGTTCATATGAAACATATTGGACACACTCTTTTCAACGATTTTGAATATGGAGGTGACAGGGTTTTAAAAGGCACTATTTATACCAAGTACAAACAGTTTGTTGATAATTGTTTTGAAGCTTGTCCTAGATGTGCTTTACATGCACAAACACTTGGATTTATTCACCCAACAACAGAAAAGAAAATTGTATTTGACAGTCCCTTGCCTTCTGATATGCAAGCAGCTATAGAAAAATGGAAATATTATAAGGCATCTGCGAATCACTAAAAAAAAGGCGCTTACATTTTTTGTAAAGCGCCTTTTTTATAATAGAAAAATTAAAAAGAATAGTTACCCGTTCTTATTTTTTATTTTGAGCATTTTGCATGGGCGATAAACCCATTGATTGACCACGCGCAGCTGTTCTTGCTTTAAATAAAGCAAACTTAGAAGGCGCTGCAACATTAGGCCAGCTATTATTTGCTTCGTCAATATCAGCTGTTTCACGCATTGGATCTAATTTGATAGATATTGCTTTTTTATTCGTCAAATATACCTTGGTAACTTTGTTTTCATTATATCTCCAAATTTGCGCAGGCATTTTATTTATTTCTTTACTTCCATCTTCAAAAGTAAATTCTACAATAATAGGCATCACCAATCCTCCTTTGTTTACAAAAGTGATTTCATATAAATTAACATCGGCGTACTTTGCTTTTTCTTCATCTGTCATGGCAGCTGGTGCCCCAAAGTTTGGTGCAGGTTGTTTGGTTTCAGCATCATAAGCTTCTATACCTCTATCATATCTCCAATAAAAATCACGCAAACTTGTATCGGCATCTGTTAAAAAAACTATTGACTTATCCGTTCTATTTCTAATTTTAGAAATATCCTCAAATGCATTTAAGATAGGCTTATCTATTCCTCTTTGACCTCCGCCGCCGCCGCCCATATTCATTCCACCACGTCCACCACCACCCATTCCACCTGCAGGAGCTGAAGCTGTTGCATCATAAACTGCATGTTTAACGGTATCAATAGCAATATCTACTGGATCAATCCCATAAAACCAACCTCTCCAAAACCAGTCTAAGTCTTCGGCACTTGCATCTTCCATGGTTCTAAATAAGTCGGCTGGTGTTGGATGTTTAAATGCCCAACGTCTTGCATACTCTTTAAAGGAATAATCAAATAGATTACGACCCATAATAGTTTCTCTCAAAATATTTAAAGCTGTTCCTGGTTTTGCATAGGCATTTGGACCAAACTGAATAATATTTTCACTATTGGTCATAATTGGCTCTAATTGATCCTTTGGTAATTTCATATAATCTGCAATGGTCCAGGCTGGCCCACGACGAGTTGGAAATTTATTATCATATAATTCTTCTGTCAAATATTCCACAAAAGTATTTAAACCTTCATCCATCCAAGACCATTGACGCTCATCGCTATTTACAATCATAGGAAAAAAGTTATGTCCTACTTCATGAATAACCACTCCCAACATACCATTCTTGGTAGCTTCTGTATAAGTACCATCTTTTTCGGTACGACCATAATTAAAACATATCATAGGGTATTCCATTCCATTAGAGGCTTCAATACTTTGCGCCACTGGATACGGATAAGGAATACTAAACTTAGAATAAGATTTAATTGTATGTGCCACCGCCTTAGTAGAAAACTTACGGTATAAACCATATGCTTCTTTTCCGTAACCACTCATACACATTACTTTCTTACCTTCTACATTTGCAGCCATGGCATCCCAAATAAATTTACGGCTACTACCAAAAGCAAAGTCACGTACATTTTCTGCATTAAATACCCAAGTCTTTTGAGTAGTTGCTTTGTTTTTCTCTGCATTCTTAGCCTCCTCTAATGTAACAATTTCAATAGGCTCTGTAGCAGTTTGCGCTTTATTCCATCTTGCTAATTGTGCAGCAGATAATATAGCAGGATAATTTTGTCCTTGACCAGTGGCTAATACTACGTGATCACTAGGTACTGTAATAGCCACTTTATAATTACCAAAAGTTAAAGTAAACTCTCCTCTTCCAGTGAATTGATGATTTTGCCAACCTTGGAAGTCAGCATACACACATAAACGTGGATACCATTGTGACATGGTAAATAAGTAGTTACCGTCTTCTGGGAAATATTCATAACCGCCTCTTCCTGCCACAGTTAAACGATCTGTTATTTTATAATTCCAATTTATATTAAAAACAAATTTTTGACCAGGCTTTAATGCAGTAGGTAATTCAACACGCATCATAGTTTTATTGATGGTGTATTTTAAAGGCGCTCCTAATGCAGTAGTTATTTTATCAATATTGTCTCCTAAGCCATTATTTGTTTTTTCTTCTATCAACTTATCAATAGTAGAGGTAGTAACCCCTCTTCCCAAAGTACTACTGGCAGGATATCCTGCATTATTGATGGTGCTATGTTGATTTTCATCTAACTGCAACCATAAATAAGTTAACACATCAGGTGAATTGTTGTAATAAGTAATTGTTTCAGCTCCTGTTAAAAGCAATTTATTTTCATCCAATGTTGCTTTGATATCATAATCGACACGTTGTTGCCAATACTTAGGACCTGGTGCTCCACTAGCTGTTCTGTACTCATTGGCAGTAGGCAGTATAGTTCCCAACTGTTCAAATTTGTTTCCGTGATTAGACGTTGGATTGTTACGAATGTCTTGCGCCATTGTTAGCGTACAAGTACTTAAGAAAAACAAACTGACGTAAATAAATTTTTTCATTATAAAATTTTTACCATTAAAAAAAAGAAGCAATTCTATCTAAAACCATATTTAAAGCAAAAATGATTGCGATGACAGATCCCACCTGTAAATATCTTTTTCGATCCACTTTAAACACGTCTACGAATATAAACGAAATAATTAAAATAAAGCTAACAATGAGTAGCTGCCCTAGCTCTAAACCCATATTAAAGGAAAATAAAGGCCCCAAAATTGACTCTTGTTTCCCCAAGAGCATTTTTAGATAGTTACTAAAGCCTAACCCATGAATAAAGCCAAAAAAGAGCGCTAAAAAGTAAATAAACGGGTATTTTGATTTGAATTCGAAGTTGCTGACCCGGAAATTGGAGAAAGCAGTGATTAAGATAGTGATAGGAATCAGGAGCTCGATAAGGGCTACTGGGAAGCTAACCCAGTCTAAGGTACTTAAGGCCAAAGTGACAGAATGCCCCAAGGTAAATGCGGTAACTAAGAGCAGTATCTTTTTCCAGTCTTTCCCTATATATCTTATGGTTAAGGCTATAATGAATAAAATGTGATCCGACCCATTGATGTCTATGATATGTTTATACCCCAGGTGTAAATAAAGGAGTATTTCATTCATAATGTTTAATTTTAGACTGTTAAATTAATATAGACTTTACTAAGAAACAAATAATTAACTATGACTTTGATGGGCATTAAACCTTTAGCATCCCTTTTGATTACTATGATGCACCCTTTCTTTATTTCTGTTATTGAAATCAATCATAACGAAAAAGATGCCTCCCTTGAAATAAGTGTGCGCACTTTTACCGACGATTTAGAAAAAACAATAAACAAAGAAAATCATACGACCATCGATTTTAATAACCCTCAGCAAAAAGAAAAAGCCGACTTACTGATTAAGGAATATGTTATCAAAAAATTATTATTGGTGGCGAATGGCAGCAAATGCAATTTTAACTATATAGGATTTGAAATTCAAAAAGAAAGCGTTTGGAGTTATTTCGAAGTAAAAAATATAAAGGAATTAAAACAGCTCAATGTAGTTTGCGATATACTCTCTGGCATTAATGATCAGCAAATTAATATTGTACATGTTAAAACAAAAGGGCAACGCAAAAGTTATGAATTAGCCCTACCAAAAAATACAACGCAATTTAATTTTTAAGACCTAGCATTGTTTATGCCTGCAACTTTTTTGTATTAAAAACCCATTTTGAAAAAAGAGTTGATCCTATATACCCCATCATGAGCCCAATCAAAGTTCCCGCAACTACATCTATAGGATAATGAACCCCTACATATACTTGCGCATAGGAAATAATACCTGCCCATACAAAAAATAAATAAGTGTAGTTTTTAAAGAATGGCTTCAAGGTCATAAAAATAAACATCGCTACACTAAAATGATTCGCAGCATGCGAAGAAGTGAAACTAAAACTTGTAGGACAAGCCCCAATTAATAATTTAACATGCGATAACATTGTAGGATCGGCACAAGGTCTTAGACGATGTATAAAGGGTTTAAATAAAAAACTACTTATTTGGTCGGTTAGCGCAACAATAATTGCTACAGCTACAATCCATTTCCATGCCTTCCAACCCCACTTGTAACATACATACCCTAATAAAACCACATAGAAAGCAAACCAATGCTCTGAAGTGCGCATCCATGGCATAAATACATCCAAAATGGACGAAGTCCAATGTCCATTAATAAGCTCAAATAAGGCTTGATCTACGTTCTCTATTGAAGCCCAAATGTCTAGTATCATGCCATAAAGATACAAGGAAGTGTAAAAATTTAAAGTAAATTTGCTCATCGAATTATTTTAGCAAAAAATTGTTTTTATGGCATTGATAAAGAGCATATCTGGTTTTAGAGGTACCATTGGGGGCAAACCTAATGATAACCTCACTCCTATTGATATAGTCAAGTTCGCTTCCGCCTATGGTTCTTGGCTTAAAAGCAAAGGTCCTGGGCCTAAAAAAGTGGTAGTGGGCCGAGATGGCAGAATTAGTGGCGAAATGGTGGAAGTATTGGTAGAGCAAAGCCTACTGGCCTTAGGAATAGATGTAATACACCTTGGATTAAGCACCACGCCCACCGTAGAAATGGCGGTGGTTTTTGAAAAAGCAGATGGGGGCATTATTTTGACCGCTAGCCACAATCCTAAACAATGGAATGCTTTAAAATTATTAAACGAGAAAGGAGAATTCGTAAATGCGGAAGAAGGAAAAACAATTCTGACTTTAGCAGCCAACGAGGATTTTAATTACGCATCTATTGATGATTTAGGTAAAATTATAAGCAATCAAGATAGTTTAGAAAAACATATTCAAGCTATTGTTGCTTATCCTTTAATTGACATAAAAGCAATTCAAGCAGCTCATTTTTCTATAGTGCTAGATGCCATCAATAGTGCTGGTGCTTTTACAGTGCCCGCATTATTAAAAGCTATTGGGGTAAATGACATTACTATTTTAAATGGCGAAATGCATGGCGACTTTGCACATAACCCAGAACCCTTAAAAGAACACCTTAGTTCACTTTGCGAAACGGTGATTACCCAAAAAGCAAGTTTGGGCATTGCAGTAGATCCAGACGTTGATCGACTATGTTTTGTAAGTGAAAATGGAGAATTGTTTGGAGAAGAATATACTTTAGTAGCCGTAGCAGATTTTATTTTACAACATAAAAAAGGAGCTACTGTAAGTAATTTATCATCGACACGTGCATTAAGAGACGTGACCGAGAAATACGGATGCACTTATTTTGCCAGTGCTGTGGGAGAAGTGAATGTGGTTACCAAAATGAAAAATGAAAAAGCTGTTATTGGCGGTGAAGGCAATGGAGGAATCATTGTTCCAGATTTACATTATGGAAGAGATGCCCTAATTGGCATTGCTTTATTTTTAACTCATTTAGCTAAAAGCAAAATGACCGCTTCTGCTTTAAGGGCAAGCTACCCCGCTTATTATATGAGTAAGAAAAAAATGGACCTCGATGCTTCTATTTCGCTGAGCGCTATTTTTGAAACACTCGAGAAAAAGTTTGCAGCCTTCCCTATTAATAAAGAAGATGGCTTTAAAATTGATTTCGAAAACGAATGGGTTCATCTTAGGTCAAGTAATACAGAACCTATCATACGAATTTATACAGAAGCGACATCACAAGCAGCAGCCGACAAATTAGCAGACGATATTATTTCAATTATAGGAACAATTAAGTAATTTAGAAAAATAATTCGGAATAGAAACATCAAGCCAAATGGAAAGAATTTATTTTGACAATGCAGCAACAACGCCTTTAGACCCTTTGGTTTTAGAAACGATGATGCCCTTTATGACCGAAAAATTTGGCAATCCTTCTTCTATTTATAGCTATGGCCGTGAGACAAGAATGGCTATTGAACAAGCAAGAAAACAAGTCGCAAAAATTTTAGGCGCCCGCCCTGCAGAAATATTTTTTACAAGTGGGGGTACTGAAAGTAGTAATACTATTTTACATGCAGCCATGGAAAACCTAGCATGTAAGCATATCATTAGTTCACCTATTGAGCATCATGCAACGCTCCACACAGTAAGTTATCTAGCTAAAAAATACAATGCAACACTTAGCCTTGTAAAAATTCTTCCCAATGGGCATATCGATCTCGCAGATCTTGAACAAGTTCTTGCTGCTTCAACTGAAAAAACAATTGTAAGCATCATGCATGCTAATAATGAAATTGGCAATATGATTGATTTAATGGAAGTAGGTGGACTTTGCAAAAAGTACAATGCTTATTTTCATAGCGACACCGTTCAAACAGTAGGTCATTTCCCTTTTGACCTTGCCAATACACCTGTTGATTTTATTACTGGCGCTGGGCATAAGTTTCATGGACCAAAAGGTGTAGGCATTTTATATATCAATGAAAATATAAAAATTAATCCTTTGTTACACGGTGGTGCGCAAGAAAGAAATATGCGCGCAGGTACAGAAAATTTATACGGTATAGTGGGCCTTGCAAAGGCATTAGAAATAGCTACCGAAAATTTTGAAAAAGATAGTGCAATCATTTTTGCCTTGAAAAAATACATGCATCAACAACTCGTTGACAAAGTACCTGGCGTAAGCTTTAATGGCGATCCTTTTGGCAAAAGCTTGTATACCGCCCTAAGTGTTAATTTTCCTAAGACAGAAAAAACAGAAATGATATTGTTTAATTTAGATATTAATCATATTTGCGCTAGTGGTGGAAGCGCTTGCTCAAGTGGCGCTCAAAAGGGTTCGCATGTTATTGAAGCATTGCACAAAGGCAGCAATGATGTCACGGTTCGCTTTTCTTTTTCTAAACACAATACCCATGCCGAAATAGACCAGGTAGTGGCTACACTTCTTACTATTTTATAACAATACAGACTATTTTCACTTTAATTAAATTTTAAAAGATCCCATAAAAAAAGGTCTCCCCGATTTGTCAGGGAGACCTTTTTTTTTAACCTTCGATTTTGTTATATTACAAAATCAACACTTATTTTTTCTTTACCGCAAAGTCTTGTCCCATTTTATCGATGGCTGCAATTAGCTGGTAACAAGTCAATGCATCTTGAACGAATACAATTTGCTTATTGCTTAAACTATTCGGTTTATTTTGATAAGCGTTTTCAATGTTTTGCATGTACTGATCTTCTGACATAGGGTCTCCTAATGATTTATAATAAGCTGTTTCTTGTTTTAGATCTTTTAAAACAGAAGCCGAAACCTTTTTAGCTAAATCTAATTCGCCAGAAGCATAGCAAGCTTGTAAGAAGATATAAGAGAAATAATTATGCTGGTTGCCTCTATTAGAAGTCATTCCATAAGGGAAACTTTTTTCACTAGTTTCACTGTCTAACTTTCTTAAAATTTGTCTAGCACTATCTAATTTTCCTTCATTCACTAATGCTTGTGCTACCTGTGCAATAGTTAATCTTATTGAATTTAAATGGCGACGATTTTCTTCATCAAAATAAACATTTGGATTTTTTGCATTACCAAAGGTGAATTTAGTCATGATATTTTTAAATGCAACGTCAGCATCAATGGATTGTCCGATAACAGGCACTAATTGATAAGACATACCTGTTTGACGTACATACTTATCTAAACCCATTTCCTTTAATTCTTGCGTAGAGGTAAAACAAATAGGTCTCTTAAACTGAGAAGTAGCAATGATCGCATAAATAGCCATTTCGTTTTTAAGCAAATACTGTCTATTTGGATTAAAGTCAATTAATAATTCATTAACGATATTATCTGTTGGCTTCGCAATACCTGAAGCAAGCGCATTAGCCTTATTAACCGGCACTTTAAATTTATGCGTAGGGAATATATTCACCGGACCTTCTGAAGTAGAAGCTTGATATTTACCAGATGGGTCAGCAATGATATTTCTAAATACAGAATCTAAATCATGATAACCAGCATCACCAAATCCAGGCAATGCATTATAGTAGGCTACATTAAGCTTACTTCCAGACACTTGCTCTTCTGTAAATATGACATCAAATTTCTCACTCTTATTTACCTTGTATCTAAGCTCTTTCATATACCAGTCAGAACCTAATAAGCTATTCACTACGACACGAACATCGGGCCTAATACCTTCTACTTCTTGCGCGTACCATAATGGATAGGTATCATTATCTCCAAAAGAAAATAAGATAGCATTAGGAGGACAACTTTCTAAATAATTGCGCGCTAAATCACGAGGTAAGGTTTTTTGACTTCTATCATGATCATCCCACTCTTGTTGTGCCATTAAGGCCGGGACCGCTAAGAATGAAATTACAGTAGCTGCAATAGCTGCCATTTTTTTATTAAATACTTTTTCTAACCAAAGTGCAATTTGTAAAACGCCTAATCCAATCCAGATAGCAAATGCATAAAAAGAACCTACATATGCATAGTCACGTTCACGTGGTTGTAAACTTTGTTGATTCAAATAAATTACAATAGCAATTCCTGTAAAAAAGAAAAGCAAGCCTGTAACGATGAAATCTTTTTTATTTTTTTGATACTGAAAAATAAAACCAATAATGCCTAAAAATAAAGGCAGCATAAATAATGAATTATGTGCTTTATTTTGGTTCTTAATAGAATCTGGTAATTTGGATTGATCTCCAAAAAAGAAATTATCAACGAATGAAATGCCTGTACTAAAATTACCATCTCTTACATTTCCAAATCCTTGTAAGTCATTTTGCTTTCCTGAAAAATTCCATAAAAAATAACGCAAATACATAAAACCAAATTGATAGTTGGTAAAGTATTTGATATTATCTCTCAAAGTGGGAGGTGTGCCATCTTCAACACCTGCGAAAGCTTTAAAGCTATCCATTTGCCCTCTATCATTTTCAGAATCCCACATTCTTGGAAACAAATGCGCTGAAGGTGCAGAAGACCAATCTCTTTTATAATTTTTTCCTGCTACTTCATAAGTAGTTTTTGCTTTCACATACTGATCTCCATTTTCTACATTCTCTACCTTATCAACATAATCAGGTCCAAATACTACAGGCCAATCACCATATTGCTCTCTTCCTAAATAACCCATTAAAGTCACTGGGTTATCTACATTATACATATCTACCGAAGGATCGGCATTAGAACGCACCATGGTGGTTAAATAACTAGTATACCCTAATAAGAAAAAGATAGTACACCAAATGCCCAATTTTAAAAAGTAAAGTCCTTTTTTATTGGCATATAAAATACCAAAGGTTAAAATTACTGCTACTAAAACAAAGAAGAATATAAAACCACTAAAGAAAGGCAAACCAAATGAGTTCACAAAGTTTACATCAAAAGCACCTGCCCACTTAATAGTATATTGAATTAAAAATACTTGTACAAAGCCAGTAATAACAACGCCAATAAAAAAAGCAACTAAACCACCCACAAAGCTCGGCTTGTATTGTCTAAAATAATACACCATTACAATAGCTGGAATAGTCAATAAGTTCAATAAATGGACTCCTATAGACACACCCATGATATAAAAAATAAAAATAATCCACTTGTCCGCACCAGGTTGATCTGCTTTATGTTCCCATTTTAAAATGGCCCAAAAAACTAATGCGGTAAAAAATGAACTTAACGCATAAACCTCTCCTTCTACTGCACTATACCAAGCGGTATCACTAAATGTATATCCTAATGCACCTACTGTACCAGCACCCATTATCAAAATAATTTGATAGCTTGTTAATGCAGCATTTGTGCTAGCTTCTACCATTCTTTTGGCAAAGTGTGTAATTGTCCAAAATAAAAACAAAATAGTAAAACCACTAGCTAAGGCACTCATGGTATTTACCGCCTTCGCTGCTGTTAATGGATTGTCTCCAAAAAGGATAATAAAAATACGGCCTAATAACACAAACATAGGCGCCCCTGGAGGGTGAGGAATTTGTAATTTATAGGCACTGCTAATAAACTCACCGCAATCCCAAAAACTACCTGCTGCCTCTATTGTCATTACATATACTGTACATGCAATTAAGGTTACCAACCAGCCGGTCCAATTATTAATTTTTTTAAAGTCCATTTTAAGCGTTTTAGTAGTTGCAAACTTAATTGAAACTAGCCAAAATGGGAAATTAATAGGCGCTTTAAGTATATTTTAAGATTTCCCGGTTCCCCCTAGGTTTTTTATCTTTGACACCTCATGAACCAAAATCGCTCTGTCGCATTTCATACTTTAGGCTGTAAACTCAATTTTTCGGAGACTTCTACCCTTTCTAGACAATTAGAAAAGGAAGGATTCGAGAAAAAGGCTTTTACCGAAAAGGCAGACATTTATGTGATAAACACCTGCTCTGTTACAGAGAATGCCGATAAAGAATGTCGCCAATTAGTAAGGAGAATTCAGCGATTGTCACCAGAAAGCTTTGTCGTAATAACTGGCTGCTATGCCCAATTAAAGCCCGCAGAAATTGCAGCTATCCCAGGTGTTGATTTGGTATTAGGTGCTGCTGAAAAGTTTAACCTTGTGCCTCATTTAGCCAATTTAACCAAGGGTGACGCGACTAAAATTTGCAGTTGCGATATTGAAACTGTGACAGGATTTAATAGCTCCTATTCCGTTAATGATCGAACACGTACCTTTTTAAAAGTACAAGACGGCTGTGATTATAATTGTTCTTTTTGCACCATCCCGATGGCAAGAGGGAAAAGCAGAAGTGACCGTATCGAAAATGTGGTTGCCCAAGCCCAATCTCTAGCCCAAAATGGTGTAAAGGAAATTGTATTGACTGGCATTAACTTGGGTGATTTTGGCAAAAGCGATGAAGTGGGCAAAAAACACACCGAAAATTTCTTTGATTTAGTAAAGGCATTAGAACAAGACACCGAAATGCCTAGGTACCGGATATCTTCTATCGAACCTAATTTGCTCACCAATGAGATTATTGAATTTGTAGCAAAGAGCAAACGTATCATGCCGCATTTTCATATTCCTTTACAAAGTGGATCAGATGCTGTTTTAAAATTAATGCAAAGAAGATATACCCGAGACTTATACCAAGAACGAGTGAACTTAATTAAAAAAGTAATGCCGCATGCTTGTATTGGTGTAGATGTTATTGTGGGATCTCCAGGGGAAACTGAAGCCTATTTTCAAGAAAGTCTTGATTTTATTCATGCATTAGATATTGCTTATTTGCATGTATTTACTTACTCTGAAAGAGCCGCTACTAAAGCACTCACCATAAAACCCATTGTGCCAATAAGCGTAAGACAGGAGCGAAATAAAATACTTAGAAATTTATCTTACCAAAAATTACAATACTTCACAGCACAATTTACGGGCGCCACTAGAAAAGTTTTATTTGAATCTCCCAAAGTAAATAAAGAAAATGAATCAATTGTAATGCTAGAAGGTTACACTGATAATTATATTAAAGTAGAAACGCCTTACCGTGCCGAATGGAGTAATCAGATTGTGGATTGGAATTTATTGTAGGGAAACTTCTGAAGTTTTAAACTCTACGATCATCATCATATTGATACTTTCTAACTTAACATAAACCGATTTTTTACTCGTCTTCACTACCTCCCCTTTTTGCCCCATAAACAAACCTTGATTAATAGCTACTTTAGTTTGAGGAGGAATGGCGCCCATGTCTACCACTTGAATGCTTGCATTAGATTGTCCCAAATATTTGCGGATAGCCTCAATCTCAT
This sequence comes from uncultured Bacteroidota bacterium, assembly GCA_903854725.1. GTDB lineage: Bacteria > Bacteroidota > Bacteroidia > Chitinophagales > Chitinophagaceae > Sediminibacterium. The sequence continues at coordinate 9,130 of CAINWZ010000141.1, read as the reverse complement.
TGTCTCTAATAATAGCTGGCTTCTTTAGAAAATATAAAAAATTAACCACGCCAATAGTCGACAATATTTTAGAGTGATCTTCTTTACTCGCTTTGATAAAAACATAAGATCTAAACAGAGGCTCTTCGATAATTTTTTTTCGATCAGACCATTGTCTTTCTTTCTTTTGAACAGGACACCAGCTTTCAAAACCATTTTTGGTTAATAAGCCATCTACCTTTTTCTCCCATTTTGACTTCGTATATATGACATGCCATGTTTTTACATTAGCGGCTGCTTCCATTTTCATATTCCTTCTATCCTTTTTTAGCTATTGAATTGGGACGTGTAAATTCGTTTAATAATTTACTAGACTCATTTACTTGTATATCTTTGGCAACCATTTTTAACCAAGCTTGATATCTGTCCTGCTTAGTTTTATCTGGATTATTATAAAATTTATCATAATCTGCCTTTAAAGCAGTCACCGTCATCGGTTTTTTCAATTTCAAAATATTTTCATTTTGCTGAATAACCCCTTGAATTTCTTTTTTATATTGAATGTATTTATTCAACTCTAAAGCTACCGGCTTGTCTACTTGACCAGACACCCATTGTAAATTTTTCTTAAAGCGAATGGTAGCAGTGTCGTTTTTGATTTTATTATTGGCTTTCGCTGCAATAGAGGCTATTTCATTGCTAGTGGTCCAAGGCGTATACTTAGCACGCTCCATTTCATCCCATGGCAAAGCCGAAGGATTGTCCTTTTCACGATATTTCAAAAATTCATAATCATCTGGGAATACTACATCTGGCACCACCCCTTTTCTTTGAGTAGAACTACCCGTTACTCTGTAGAATTTTTGAAAAGTAAGTTTTACAGCACCATATTCTGTTTGAATTCCCATGGCATCTAGCGGTTTGCCAAAAGAGACATTTCTTTGAACAGTTCCTTTACCATAAGAGGAAGTGCTACCCACAATTAGCCCTCTCTTGTAATCTTGAATTGCTCCAGCAAAAATTTCACTTGCAGATGCGCTAAATTCATTTACCATAACCACTAAAGGCCCATCATATAAAATACCAGGTGTTTCATCAGATAATACTTGAGACTTCCCTTCCTTACTTCTTATTTGAACAATAGGCCCTTTGTCAATAAATAAACCAGCCATTTGTACCACTTCATATAAAGAACCTCCTCCATTGTATCTAATATCAATAATAATACCTTTAACTTTTTCTGCTTTTAATTTTTCTACTTCCTTTGCAATGTCTTTAGAACATCTTGCACCATCCTCTCTTTCAAAATCGGCGTAAAAATCTGGCAATAAAATATATCCGTATTTATCATTTCCGTTTTGAATAATTGCACTTCTTGCAAAACCCTCATCCAACACAATCTTTTCTCTTATCAAAGAAACTATCTTGGTAGTGCCATCTGGCTTTCTTACGGTTAATCTCACTTCAGTACCCAAGTCTCCTCTTATTAATTTAACAGCGTCTGTTGTTTCATAACCTGAAACATCCACTGGCTCTTCTGCCCCTTGCGCTATTTTTACAATAACATCGTTCACTACTAATTGACCCGACTTCCAAGCTGCACCACCAGGTTGGATACTGGCAATCTTTACTCCATTGTCATCCTGCGTCAACTGAGCACCAATGCCATAAAAAGTGCCACTCATTTGCTCTGTAAAAGATCTTTTTTCTACAGGGGCAAAATAATCAGTATGCGGATCCATTAACCCTGTAATCGTATTTAAAAAAGATTCAAACCTTTTTTCTTTGTCAAAAGATTTTTCCAAAAGACTAAATCTTTTTACATAACTCTTTTTAACAGTCGCACGCGCCTCTATTTCCAATGCAGCATCAGATTTAATGACAAAATTATCTTTAACAGTATCTTTAATTTTGCTAGTATCTGCAATGGCCTTTGCTGCAGCATGTTTAGTTCTATCTTCTATTAAAGTAACAAATCTATCTAATACTTTATACTTTATGGATAGATTCCATCTTTGTATTCTTTCTGCTTCATTTTTTGGATACCCCATATTATCAAAATCCATTTTTAAAGAATCATCGGCTGTAAAGTCAAAAGGATTTTGAATGATCGATTCAAATATTTTTTTAACCTCAATGGCTCTTCTTTCATACATCGAATTAGCTGCAGGCTCAAATTGAATGGTTGCACCATGTATTTCATCATCAATAGTTGTCGCAAAAACTTTTAAAGAATCAATATCGGTTTGCAATAAAATATTTTTTTCAGGATCTAAGGTTTTTAGATAAGCGTCGAAAACCTCTTTTGAAAATTTATCATCGATAACCTTAGGACTATAATGTTCACTCTCTAATAAGCGTCCAACTGTAGACAATAGTTTCCTATGTCTAACTTCTGATGATTCAGGATTAGTTGCATTAAATGTATTAAATGCAAAAAATAATCCACCTACTAGTATTAAAGTGGCAAAGAATTTCCACTTGTTTTGTTTTACATATGTCATAATCGCGTGCATGAAGTATTTCAAAAATAGCGTAAAATGGCTATCATAGGACTATAAATGAAATAAAGCCATCATTTTTATGACAAATTTATAAAAACATGCAAAACTTCTTTCTTTGATTCCTTATTTAACGTATTTTTGCGACCCTAAATGGAGGGCGTAGCTCAGTAGGTTAGAGCGACAGTTTGTGGATCTGTAGGTCGTGGGTTCGAGACCCATCGTTCTCCCAAAACCTATCCTTTCCGATTTGTCGGACAATGGATAGGTTTTTTTGTGTAAAGCAGTCTTATATGAATGTACTTTTATTGCCTTTATTAATTGCTTGTTTTGGCTGGGTCATTGCCTGGGGGTTTGTTAAAATTATATTTTTACCCCATCGCAGTATTTCTATAGCGGGGATTAAATGGACAAGCCCTTTTGCAAAAAGGATCGCTCAATTGCCTGTCCAAGAAATTATGTCCAACTTAGCACCTGGAGATAGCTTTAAAAATGTACTCCCCTTTATTGATGCCAAATTAGATGAATTTTTCAAGGAAAGACTTGTGCAAAAAATGCCAATCGTTTCTATGTTTATCGGTGATAAAACGATTATACAATTGAAAGAAGTTTTTATAGAGGAATTACAACAGCTTTTTCCCGATTTAGTCATTCAATTTACTAAAACTGCTCAATTGCAATTTTTGTTGAATATAGAGGAACTTTGGTCTCGAAAACTTGAAACATACCTAGCAAAAGCTACCTATAAACTAAGGTTTGCAGCTTTTTGTTTAGGGTTTATCTGGGGACTCCTTTTACAGCTTATTTTAAGACCGCTTTAAATTGCCGTTTATACATTCTTACTGCCTTCCTTAGAGATTATGGCAGATATTTGCAAATCCAATAAACCACGGAAACAAAATACCATCCAAAGTATATGAAAAATATTTACCTACTTCTTTCTTTTTTACTCATTCAATTAATTTCCCATGCACAAATACCAGCAATGGCAGGAGCTAAAGCGGGAAGTGCGAATATGAATGTTGGACATTTTTATGGCAAAATAATTGATGGCAATAAAAAAGGAATTGAAGGTGTAACGTTGCAAATAAAAGGAACCAAATTTGACCCTGTTACCAAAAAAAGTACAGAGGCCATTTTAGGCACCATGTTAACTGCTTCTAATGGTGATTTTAGTTTTGAAAATTTACCTGTTATGGGCAATTTTAAAATTACTATTTCAAGTGTAGGTTATAAAAAAATTGAAAAGCCAGTAAGCTTTGGTATTAAGATGGGTGGAGGACAAAGCATGCAAGAAATGATGGCCTTAGTTGATAAAGACTTAGGTAATATTAAAATAGAAGAATCGGCTACCGATTTACAAAGTGTTACAGTTACATCCACTGCAAAACCTCAATTTGAAATGGGGATTGATCGTAAGATATTTAATGTTGATAAAAACATAATGAGCACAGGACAAACCGCTGTGGAGGTAATGAAAAGTATTCCCAATTTAAATGTGGATATTGATGGAAATGTTACATTAAGAAACGCAACACCTACATTACTAATTGACAATCGACCTACTACCTTAACAATGGATCAAATTCCTGCAGACATTATTGATAAAGTTGAAATTATCACTAACCCTTCTGCTAAGTATGATGCCTCTGGAGGAAACGCTGGAATATTGAATATTGTATTAAAGAAAAATAAAAAAAATGGATACAATGGCGGCATAAGATCGGGTGTTGATATGCGTGGAAAATTTAATGGCGGCGGTGATATGAACGTAAGAGATAATAAATTGAACTTTACACTTAGTGCCAATATTAATGGAAGAAAATCTATCAATAGCTCTACAAATGAAAGAGAAATTTTAGGCACCAGCCTTCCTAGTTTCGTTACTACAAAGAGCGACAATACAGGTAATGGTTCTTTCAATTTTTATCGCGCTGGAATGGACTACTTACCAGACAATAGAAACTCTTTTTCATTGACCACAAATATCATGCAAGGATCCATGGGTTCTTCTGGTACACAAACTATTGATTCCTTTAATAACAAGCCTTTAGCTAGTTTAGCGAACGCCTCTAATTTTGATTTCTTAAACAAAGGCGGCCAATTAGGGTTTAAGCATTTATTCGCAGAACAAGGCCACGAATTAACGGCCGACTTTAACTACAACGAATCGAATAGCAATAACTGGTCTACTATCAATTCGAGTTTTTTAAATCAAAGGAGTAATGGCATAGGAAATAATAAAAATTATACTACCAATATCGACTATGCGCGTGAATTTAAAAATGCTGTAAAGTTTGAAGCAGGAATTCGTTATAATTCAAGAGATGAATTTAATAGCAGAGATCAATTTAGAAACGAAATATTTATTAATAGCATAAGTACTAAATACAATTATGGTGAAAATATTTTGGCTGGCTATGTGAATTTAAACGGAAAGAAAAATAACCTTAGTTATCAATTTGGCTTAAGAGCAGAAAATAGATCTTACACGGTAGATGTTCAAAATCACCAAGGGGTTGATTCTTTACACTTTAAAAAATCTCTCCCTATCTCTTTATTCCCAAGTGCTTTTGTAACCTATAAGCTAACGGACAAACAAGATATCCAATTGAATTATTCTAAGCGTATTAATGCGCCCAACTTCTTTCAATTACAACCTTTCCCCGATTATACCGATCCTTTAAATATTACCGTGGGTAATCCTAATTTAGACCCTCAATTCACGCATTCTTTTGAATTAGGTTATAATAACGCTTATCAAAAGGGTTCAAATTTTTTAGCCAACGCTTATTATAAGTATAGCACCAACTTAATTACGAACTACATCTATAAGGCTATCAACCCTATCACTAATGATAGTGCTTTTTACAGCTCTTATATTAATGCCAATACAGCTATCACCTACGGGCTTGAGTTAAGTAATAAAACAGCTGTTACAAAATGGTGGGATATGAACCTAAGTTTTAACTTATTTAATTCTTCCATTCAAGCCACTATACCAGGTCAGGATGTAAATAATAATTTAACAAGCTGGTTTAGTAAAATGAACAACACTTTTAAATTACCTAAAGGCTATTCTTTCCAATTTAGCGGGCAATATCAAGCTAAAACTATTCTTCCTCCAGGCGGTGGTGGTCGTGGTGGTGGAGGTGGATTTGGTGGCATGGGAGGCGGAGGCTTTGGCGGCCCTCAATCTACGGCGCAAGGGTACAACTTGCCTTATTATGACTTTGATATGGCCATTAGAAAAGATTGGACTTTAACTGGTGGCAGAACAGCGAGTTTATCATTCAGTGTAAGTGATGTCTTTAAAACAAGAGTGAATAAAACTTATTCCGAGAGCTTATATTTTATTCAAAATGTAACCAGAGTAAGAGATCAACAATTCTTTAGACTTAACTTCTCTTACCGTTTCGGAAAATTTGATGTAAACTTATTAAAGCGTAAAAATAATAAATCAGAAGATGGCGGCGGAATGGATCAAATGCCACCACAATAAAATGAATTAGGAAAACTTTTCAATAATAGTAGCAATATTAATTTGACAATCGTAGCCCAGGAGTAGACTAATTTTAGTTTATTTCTGGGTTTTTCCTTGTAACATAGGTACAAAAGAAAAAGTATCAAACTTTTCTTGTTTCACCGAACCATCTCTTTTTTTCGTAAGCCTTAACATTCTTTGCGCCGACTCCGATTCATCTAAAGGGATGATCATCTTACCACTCACTTTTAATTGAGCCCATAATTTTTCTGGTATTTTTGGAGCAGCTGCTGTAATTAATATTTTATCGAAAGGTGCTAATAAAGGCAAACCTTCAAAGCCATCTCCAAAGAAAAATTGTATGCTAGGATATTGTTGTTTAAAAAGATAAGTGGGCGTTTGATCAAATAATTGCTTTTGTCTTTCAATGGTAAATACCTGGGCCCCCATGGCGGCCAGCACGGTGGTTTGATACATGCTTCCCGTTCCAATTTCAAGTACCTTCTCTCCTTTTTTGATTTGCAGCAACTGGGTTTGATAGGCCACCGTATAAGGTTGAGAAATAGTTTGATCAGCGGCAATAGGAAAAGCACGATCCTCGTAAGCAATTTTATCAAAGGCGGAATCTAAAAAATAATGTCTTGGAATGGAATGAATGGCAGCTAAAACATTCTCATCGGTGATGCCTTTTTCTATTAATATTTCAACTAATTTTTTTCTAAGCCCTTTGTGTAAGTATGTATCTACTAAATCTTCCAGTTTTCTCATGCTATAATTTAATTTAACTGCATAGCTTTAATGATACCTTTTATTTTATCCTGCAGCATTTGATAAGTGGCGTCAAAAGAAGCCTTATCCTTTAAGGTGGTATTCACACTAAAATAAAATTTTATTTTAGGCTCTGTTCCACTAGGCCTTGCCGATATTTTACTCCCCTTCGCTGTAATAAATTGCAATACATTGCTCTTAGGTAAATTAATTTTCCAAGTTGCTCCTGTCTCCAAATTCTTGCCTACCTGTAATTCATAATCTAACAAAGTCACTACAGCTTCGCCATCAATCGAAGTAGGCGGCGCTTGTCTATAATCTTCCATCATCTTAGCTATTTCTGCCTGACCATTCATTCCTTTTTTCGTGATGCTAATTAAATTTTCATAATAAAATCCATACTGAATATATAGCTCAATCATTTTGTCAAATAAAGTTCTCCCTTTGCTTTTTTCATAAGCTGCCATTTCACACAAAATTGCTACTGCACTTACTGCATCTTTATCTCTAATCTGATCTCCAATCATTAAGCCAAAACTTTCCTCTCCGCCAATGATATAATTCTCCTTGCCTTCTTTTTCTTTAACCAGTTCGGCCACCCATTTAAACCCTGTTAATACATTATAGCAGTTTACATTATTTTGTTTAGCTACTTCATTAATCATCGCCGTAGTAACAATGGTCGTAATAACCATATCATTAGTCTTTGCGATACCTTTTGCTTTACGCGCTTCCATCATATATGAAAAAGCTAAAACAGCAGTTTGATTGCCATTCATTAAAACCCATTCCCCTTTATGATTTTTAACCCCTACACCTACTCTATCTGCGTCAGGATCGGTGCCTAATATAATATCTGCATCCAATGCTTTGGCCTTCGCTAAACCTATACTCATTGTATCACTCTCTTCCGGATTTGGATAAATAACGGTGGGAAAATTACCATCAGGAATAGACTGCTCTTCTACCACATGAACATTGGTAAATCCAAATTGTTTTAATACTTGAGGTACTAATGTAATGCCTGTGCCATGAATGGGCGTATATACAATTTTCAAGTCTTGCTGTGCAGCAATTACTTCTGGATAGATGCTCAAGGATTGAAGCATTTTTATATAGGCATCGTCCATTGACTTACCTAATAATTCAATATTTGCAGCACCACCTTCCCATTTAACATCATCAATAGATTGAATAGCTTCTACTTCAGTAATTACATTTTTATCATGTGGGGGAACTAATTGACCGCCATCATTCCAATAAGCCTTATATCCATTATATTCTTTGGGATTGTGGGATGCAGTACAAACCACCCCTGCTTTACATTGTAAACTTCTAATGGCAAAGCTTAACTCTGGTGTTGGTCGTAATGCTTCAAATAAATAAACTTTGATACCATTAGCGGCAAAAACCTGCGCTGTTGTTTCTGCAAAAAATCTGGCATTGTTCCTGCTATCATGCCCAATGGCAACAGCTATTTTTTCGGAAGGGTATACTTTATTTAAATAATTTGCAAAGCCTTGGGTAGCCATACCAATGGTGTACTTATTAATTCTATTCGTACCTACTCCCATAATTCCTCTTAAGCCCCCTGTTCCAAATTCTAAATTTCTATAAAAACAATCGGCTAATTCATCCCCTCCTTGTGTTTGCATGGCGATGATAGCATCCTTAGTGGCCTGGTCATAATTTCCACTTAACCATTTTTCTACTTTTTGCTCAATTGACTGGCTCATAAAATACACTAATTAAAAAGCAATTTTAAGCAATAATTGCTAGTTATCCAATTTAGAGTGCATTTTAGATTTTTGGCTTTAAAAAATGGGTTAAATTTGTACTAAATTTGTTAATTCAAATACCATTATGGCTGTTATAGCTCAAATCCTCTTTATTATTCTTACCGCTGCTGCCCTCTTTCTTTTTGGCAAGAATTTACTAAGTATTAGAAGAAATATCTTAATAGGCAAAGCGAGTTTTGTAAATGATCAAAAAGCAAGACGATGGAAAAATGTTTTTTTATTGGCGTTGGGGCAAAAGAAAATGTTTCGCAAACCACTGGTTGCTATTTTACACATCATTGTATATGTTGGCTTTATTATCATCAATATTGAGCTACTTGAAATTATAGCAGATGGCGTTCTGGGGACTCATCGGATTTTTGAATCAATTTTCGAGAAATACGGCTGGTCAAATTTTTACGATTTTATCATCAATAGTTTTGAAATACTAGCTGCCTTAGTACTCATTGCCTGCATAGTATTTTTTGCCAGAAGAAATATGCTTGCTTTAAAAAGGTTTATGAGTAATGATTTAGTAGGCTGGCCTCGCTCCGATGCTAATTATATTCTATTCACAGAAATTATTTTAATGGGCTTGTTCTTACTCATGAATGCCGCCG
>CAINWZ010000140.1 GCA_903854725.1 uncultured Bacteroidota bacterium | reverse complement strand
GGACGTACTCCATTTAGATTGCATTTTAGAAGACCTTGTTTTATTTATTACCAAGCGTTTGAGGAATTGATTAAAGGAGGCATGTTGAGTGATGCGGTGGTAACAATGAGTAGTTTGAATTTGATTGCAGGAGAGTTGGATGCGTAGCTTTTGGGATGCGTAGCTTTTGGGATGCGTAGCTTTTGCGATGCGTAGCTTTTGGTAGGAGAAAATAATTATTGAGAAAAACGAAATGAGTATATGAGTCTTCAATTTAATAACGAACAAATGACCGAGTTTAATGGCTTGGTAGCTCGTTATCCAGAAGGGAAACAAAAAAGTGCACTGTTGCCGGTATTGCATCTTGCGCAAGATAGTTTTGGAGGCTGGTTGCCAACGGAAGCGATGGATTATGTAGCAGGCTTGTTAAAGATTGAACCTATAGAAGTATACGAAGTGGCTACTTTTTATAGTATGTATAATTTAAAGCCAGTAGGAAAGTTTGTTTTTGAAGTATGCCAAACGGGGCCATGTATGATTAGTGGGTCAGATAATATTATTGCCTATATCCAAAAGCAATTAGATATTAAACCAGGTGAAACGACAAAGGATGGCATTTTCACTTTGAAATTAGTAGAGTGTTTGGGTGCTTGTGGTTATGCACCAATGATGCAAGTGGGAAAAATATACAGAGAACATTTAACCAAGGAAAAAGTAGATGCGATTATTGCAGAATATAGAATGCAAGTGATTGTTCAAAATTAGATTAGACGAATTAGAAAAGATAAAGTAGCAACAATGGGTGTAAAATTATTATTAGAAAAAGCCAACGTGCCAGGAATTCGTTCTTTCGATGTATATCGTCGCGAGGGGGGTTATGCGACTGCCGAAAAAGCGTTGAAAGAAATGACCATCGAAGCTATTGTGGAGGAAGTGAAAAAAAGTGGATTAAGAGGTAGAGGAGGCGCTGGTTTCCCTGCTGGAATGAAATGGAGTTTTATTGCGAAGCCAGAAGGCGTGCCACGTCACTTAGTATGTAATGCAGATGAAAGTGAACCAGGTACTTTTAAGGATCGTTACTTAATGGAATTCTTGCCACACTTGTTAATAGAAGGTTTATTAATCTCTTCATTTGCTTTAGGGTCCAATGATACCTATATCTATATCAGAGGAGAGTATGCATGGGTGGCAACTATTTTAGAAGAAGCCATTGTAGAAGCCACAAAAAATGGTTTTTTAGGTAAAAATATTTTAGGCACTGGTTTTGATTGTATGATACATGTGCATCGCGGTGCAGGAGCGTATATATGTGGTGAAGAAACTGCATTGATTGAATCATTGGAAGGTAAAAGAGGAAACCCACGTATCAAACCACCTTTCCCTGCTATTCAAGGATTGTGGATGCGTCCAACAGTGGTGAATAATGTAGAAACATTAGCAGCTATCGTTCCTATCATAAAAATGGGTGGAGATGAATATGCAAAAATTGGAGTAGGACGTTCTACCGGAACTAAATTAATTTCTGCTTGTGGTAATATTAATAAACCAGGGGTGTATGAAATTGATATGACCATTTCTGTAGAAGACTTTATATACAGTGATGAATATTGTGGAGGTATTGCGAATGGTAAAAAATTAAAGGCTTGTATTCCTGGAGGATCCAGTGTGCCTATTTTACCTGCAAACTTATTATTAAAAACAGCCAAGGGCGAAACACGTTACATGAACTATGAAAGTTTAAGTGATGGTGGTTTTGCAACAGGTTCTATGATGGGATCAGGTGGATTTATTATTTTAGATGAAGACCAGTGTATTGTAAAAAATACTTTAACCTTAGCACGTTTTTATAGACATGAGAGTTGCGGACAATGTTCTCCTTGTAGAGAGGGAACAGGTTGGATGGAAAAAATATTACAAAAAATTGAATTAGGAAAAGGAGAGAGTAGTGATATAGATTTATTATGGGATATTCAAAGAAAAATTGAAGGCAATACCATTTGTCCATTAGGAGATGCAGCAGCATGGCCAGTAGCAGCGGCTATTAGACATTTCCGTGATGAATTTGAATGGCATATTCAAAATAGAGAATTATCACAAACAAGTAATTTTGGTTTACAACACTATGCAGATCCAATTCATGTGCCTGCATAACATTGCGTAAAACTATGAGTGAACAAACATTATTTAAAGTAACAGTAGACAATATTACCATTGAAGTACCAGCGGGTACTACGATATTGCAAGCGGCACGTCAAATTGGAGGTGCTGTAGCACCACCTGCTATGTGTTATTATAGTAAGTTGGAAGGAAGTGGTGGTAAATGTCGTACTTGTTTAGTAGAAGTATCAAAGGGATCTGAAAAAGACCCTCGTCCCATGCCTAAATTAGTAGCATCATGTCGTACGACTGTGATGGATGGAATGGAAGTAAAAAATATTACCAGTGAAAAAGTAATTGATGCTAGAGCAGGCGTGGTAGAATTTTTATTATTAAATCATCCCTTAGATTGCCCCATATGTGATCAGGCAGGAGAGTGTCATTTGCAAGATTTAAGTTTTGAACATGGCAAATCTAGTACGCGCTATGAATTCCAAAGACGCACGTTCAAAAAACATAATATAGGAAAGCACATTCAATTGCATATGACAAGGTGCATATTGTGTTATCGTTGTGTTTTCACTGCCGATCAATTAACGAATAAAAGAGAGCATGGTATTTTAGATAGAGGGGATCACTCAGAAATTGCAACACATATTGAAAAGAGTTTGGATAATGAATTTATAGGCAATGTGATTGATGTATGTCCTGTAGGTGCTTTAACAGATAAAACATTCCGTTTTAAAAATAGAGTTTGGTTTTTAAAACCTATGGATGCACACCGCGATTGTCCTATTTGTTCTGGTCGTGTAACTTTATGGAATAGAGGAGATGAAGTGTTTAGAGTCACTGCCCGCAAAGATGAGTGGGGAGAAATAGAAGACACACCTGATGGAAGACCAGGATGGATTTGTAACACTTGTCGATTTGATAAAAAGCATGCGAATGATTGGGTAATAGAAGGTCCACGTGAAATAAGCAGACATTCAGTGATTGCACAAGGGCATTATGCAGGAAATATAGGAACGACCCTTCCAACAGAAACATTTAAAGCAGTGAATGATGGAAGAGCACCTCATTTATTAATGGACATACATACCGAAAGCGAAGTGAATCAGACCAATATTCATTTAAGTGAAATAGAAGGCCCTTCACATGGAACTACTTTTAACAATAATATTAATAACGCCTAATAATAAAGTATGACACTGTTAGCATTTGATTGGGCCTATGTTATTGAAAAATTAATTTTAATTATCATTATTGTGCTCACCACTTTATTGATTACTTTATATACCACTTTTGGAGAAAGAAAAGTGGCAGCCATATTGCAAGATCGACCAGGTCCCAATAGGGCAGGTCCTTTTGGCTTATTGCAACCCTTAGCAGATGGCTTGAAATTAATTATGAAGGAAGAAATTATTCCAACCGCTGCCAGTAAGTGGTTATTTATATTAGGACCTGGATTGGCGATGACGGCAAGTTTAATGACTTGTGCAGTGATACCTTGGAGTACGGAAGTGCATTTATTTGGTCGCACCATAGCTTTACAAGTAGCCGATGTAAATATTGGTATCTTATACATATTTGCTGTAGTAAGTATGGGCGTGTATGGGATTATGATTGGGGGCTGGGCATCTAATAATAAGTTCTCCTTAATGTCTGCATTAAGAGCAGCCTCTCAAGCCATCAGTTATGAAATTGCAATGGGACTAGCGCTAATCGCCTTATTAATGACAACAGGCACTTTAAGTTTAAAAACTATTGTGGAAGATCAAGTAGCAGGGCATTGGTGGAATGTGGTGTATCAACCCTTAGGCTTTTTAATTTTCTTTATTTGTGCTATGGCAGAATGTAATCGTACCCCTTTTGATTTGCCTGAGGCAGAAAATGAATTAAACTTTGGATACCATCAGGAATATTCATCCATGAAACTAGGCTTTTACTTATTTGCAGAGTATGTGAATATGATTATGAGTAGTGCGATAATGGCATCGATGTATTTTGGCGGATACGATTTACCTTTCTTTGATGAAAGTACGGTAGCGCCGAATATTGCTGCAATGATAGGGATAGGAACTTTGCTAATTAAAATAGTATTATTTGTATTCCTGTTTATGTGGATTCGTTGGACGATTCCAAGATTTAGATACGATCAATTAATGAACTTGGGTTGGAAAAAAATGATACCATTGGCTTTATTAAATATGTTGATAACAGGCGCGCTAATATTATCAAAATTATAATTTTTAAAAACTGTACGAATAAAACATGCAAGCATTAACCAATAAATCATTCGCAGTAAATCGCACACCCATGACTTTTTGGGAGCGTTTGTATTTGATTAATATTATTAAAGGCATGATGATCACTTTTAGTCACATGTTTAAAAAGCAACCTACCGTTAGATACCCTGAACAAAAAAGGGAATTTAGCCCTGTATTTAGAGGACTTCATGTTTTAAATAGAGATGAGGAAGGTCGAGAAAATTGTACGGCTTGTGGTTTATGTGCAGTGGCTTGTCCTGCAGAAGCTATTACAATGGAAGCAGCAGAAAGAATGGAAGGCGAAGAACATTTATATAGAGAAGAAAAATACGCAGCTAAATATGAAATAAATATGCTTCGTTGTATTTTTTGTGGTTTGTGTGAAGAAGCTTGCCCAAAAGATGCTATTTATTTAAGTGAAACATTTGCACCAGCTAATTATACGCGCAAGGGTTTTATTTATGACAAGAACGATTTATTAATTCCTAATACCTTAACCGATGCAGGTGCATTGGCTAAAGCAAAAGGAGTAGAAGCTTAACATTATGAATGCATTAGAAATTTTATTTTATGCTTTATCTGCATTTACTATTGTAAGTGCTATAATGGTATTGATAAGCAAGAACCCAATACATAGTGTGTTGTGGTTAATTTTAGTATTTTTTGCAATCTCCGGACATTACATATTATTAAATGCACAATTTTTAGCTATCGTAAACATTATCGTATACGCTGGTGCCATTATGGTATTGTTTCTATTTGTAATCATGTTAATGAATGTAAAAAAAGATAAGGAACCACAGAAACAATTGTTGGTAAAATTAATTGGGGTGATTGCGGGAGGAAGTTTTTTGACCTTGTTAATTGCATTGGTAAAACAAAACACTTCTTTTGATAGAAGTTCGGTATTGCTAAAAGAAGGCACTATTGGTCTTATTCATCCTTTGGGGAAAGCGTTGTTTACAGACTTTGTGGTACCCTTTGAAATAAGTAGTGTGTTATTTTTAAGTGCTATGGTGGGAGCAGTAATTATTGGAAAAAAATAAATTTATTTGACATGCCTATACAAAATTATATCTATTTATGCTTAACACTATTTAGCATTGGTGTAATGGGTGTGCTAACACGTCGCAATGCGATTATTGTATTTATGTGTGTTGAATTAATGTTAAATGCAGTTAATTTATTGTTGGTCGCATTTTCAAAAATGAATTATGGCGCTGCGTATATCATGTCACCTAGCACAACAGCTGGTATAGATGCGCAAGTGTTTGTTTTTTTTATAATGGTAGTAGCTGCTGCGGAAGTAAGTATTGGCTTGGCAATTATAGTTATGATGTACCGCAATACACATTCTATAGACATTAATTTCTTAAATAGATTAAAGAACTAAGGCAATGACTTTTATGAAAATAGTAATCGCTCTCATCATACTTTGGCCACTTGCTGGATTTTTATTCAATGGGCTGGGTCGTAATTATTGGAGTAAAAAGGTAATAGCCTATAAGGCAACTGGTTATATTGTATGTTCTTTTATAGCAAGTATTTTTGCATTTATACAAATACAAAATCATGGTGCTGTAAGTGTGCATTATTTTGATTTTATCAATACAGCCACTGTAAAAATTCCTTTTGATTTCAAAGTAGATGCACTATCAAGTCTTTTTTTATTGGTCATTACTGGAGTAGGTTCCTTGATTCATTTATATTCTACAGCCTATATGAAAGAGGAGACCGCCCCTCATTATGCGCGTTACTTTGCCTATTTGAATTTATTTATATTTTCAATGTTATTACTAGTTTTAGGAGATAACTATGTAATTATGTTTATTGGATGGGAAGGTGTAGGACTTTGTTCTTACTTATTAATAGGGTATTGGTTTACGAATGGCGCCTATAATTATGCTGCTAAGAAAGCCTTTATTATGAACCGCATAGGGGATCTAGGATTTTTATTGGCAATTTTTTGGTTGATTGTAAAACTAGGAACAGTTAATTATAGTGAAGTATTAACAGCAGAAAGTTTAGCTAAATTATCAAGTGCCGATATTACAGGTATTACTTTATTATTATTTGTAGGAGCGATGGGAAAGAGTGCACAAATTCCTTTGTTTACATGGTTACCAGATGCAATGGCGGGACCTACCCCTGTATCGGCATTAATACATGCTGCTACCATGGTAACAGCAGGTATCTATATGATTACAAGAAGTAATATTTTATTTAGTCATAGTGAGATTACACAAAATGTGATAGCCATTATTGGAATTAGTACTGCTTTATTAGCAGCCACTATTGCTATTAAGCAAAATGATATTAAAAAAGTATTGGCCTATTCGACGGTGAGTCAATTAGGGTATATGTTTTTAGGATTAGGTGTTGGCGCTTATTCTGGTGCCGTATTTCATGTCATCACACATGCTTTTTTTAAGGCTTTATTATTCTTAGGGGCTGGCTCGGTAATACATGCTATGCATCATGAACAAGATATTAGAAAAATGGGTGGACTCAAATCTAGATTACCTATTACACATATTACTTTCTTAATAGGTTGTATAGCCATAGCGGGCGTACCACCTTTTAGTGGTTTCTTTTCTAAGGATGAAATTCTAGCAGCTGCTTTTGAAAAAAATAAAATATACTGGGTATTGGGATTAGTGGGTGCTGCGATGACAGCGTTTTATATGTTCCGTTTGTATGCCACAACTTTTTTAGGAAAGTTTAGAGGCACGAACGATCAGGAAAGCCATTTGCATGAAAGCCCTATGGCGATGACATTGCCTTTAATTATATTGGCAATCTTAAGTGCTATTGGAGGCGTTATTGGTATACCACATAGTTTAGGGGGCCATCATTGGTTAACAGGTCAGTTAAGTTCAATTGTTGCCGAGCCCAAAGAAGCGATGCTTTCCGTTTCAACAGAATGGATCTTAATGTTGGTATCAGTGGCTATTGCTGTTATTGCCTTATTAATAGCATTGGCGAGGTATAGCAAACATACAGATGAAGAACCTACTACTACTTTGGGTAAATTCTTTTATCATAAATGGTATATTGATGAGTTGTACCAAAAAGCAATCGTCGCACCGCTGGATCAATTTGCATTGTTCTTAAAAGAATTTATAGAGAAGAAAGTGATTGATGGTGCTGTAAATGGTACAGGTAAATTAGTTCAATTTAGTGCAAGAAAAGTAAGACTCATTCAAAATGGACAAGTGGGATATTATATATTATTTATGGTATTTGGTATAGTAACACTTTTCCTTATATGGTTTAATGACTATAGTATTTTACAATTCATCAATAAACTGACTCAAAAATAATAAGCAACGATTATGTTAATTTCATTTCTGCTACTACCTATTTTGACTGCTATTTTATTGTTGTTTATTAAAGATAAAAAAACAGCTACTACCACCGCCATTGTAGGAGCGATGGCTACTTTATTGTTGGCGGTTGTGGCTACTACCACTAAAGTAGAGGCTTTCGACATTGCATGGTTGCCAAGTTTACACAGTCGTTTTGTATTACAAGTAGATGGTCTTGCCAAAATTTTAATTTTATTAACTGCCATAAGTTTTCCAGCTATCTTAATTGCCACTGCAAAAAATGAGTACAAGCAGCAAAATAAATTTTTATCTCTATTATTATTTACCCAAGCAGGTTTAATGGGTGTTTTTTTAGCGGGGGATGCTTTATTATTTTATTTCTTTTGGGAGTTGGCTTTAATCCCCGTTTATTTTTTATGCTCTATCTGGGGTGGCGACAAGCGAATAGCCATTACATTTAAATTTTTCATTTATACATTTTTAGGTTCTTTGTTTATGCTAGTAGGCATATTGTACTTAAATGCACATACTGCAGATCATAGTTTCTCTATTCAATCATTTTTACATGCCAACTTAACTGGCCATCAACAAGTAACTGCTTTTGCATTATTTTTTATTGCTTTTGCTATCAAGATGCCCATTTTCCCTTTACATACATGGCAACCCGATGTATACGAGCAATCGCCTACTGCTGTTACCATGGTAATGAGTGCTGTAATGGTTAAGATGGGTTTATATGGAATTCTTAGATGGTTGTTACCATTATTCCCTATTGCATTTATGGCACATACCAATGTAGTAGTTATTTTATCAGTCTTTGGAATCTTATATGCCTCTTTTATAGCCATTCGTCAAGACGATATAAAAAGATTAATTGCTTACTCTTCTATTGCACATATTGGTTTAATGAACGCCGCTATATTCAGCAATACTTCTATCGCAATACAAGGTGCATTACTACAATTATTTTCACATGGTATCAATGTAATTGGATTATGGATTGTTGCAGATGTCATCGAACAACAAACAGGTACTAGATCCATGCAACAAATGGGAGGTCTTGCAAAAAAGCAACCCATTCTTGCGATATTATTAGTGGGGTTTGCATTTGCGAACATAGCACTACCCTTAACGAATGCATTTGTAGGTGAATTTTTAATGTTTACAGGTTTGTTTCAATTCAATCCTTGGATAGCTGCCTTTGCAGGCGTGAGTGTTATTTTAGCTGCTATTTATACTTTAAACATGGTACAAAAAGTAGCTTATGGAGAGATTAGTGAAAAAATAAATACAATGCATGCGCCTAATAAAGGAGCGCAAGCGGTATTGATCATTTTGTTGATCATTGTATTTGTAACTGGGGTATATCCTCAACCTTTATTTACTTTAACGGCCGATACTTTACAACAATTGTTGGTCAAATAATAAAACGAATTAGTAATGAATGCAATTATTGTTTCTGCTCTCTTAGGTGTTATCATGATGTTTTGTTCATGGGGCATTAAAAGTCAAAAAACGCAACAAAGTATTGCTTTGATAGGGATGTTTCTTTTACTATTATGCAATCTGGCACAATTGAGCGGATGGTTTGTTATTAATTATGACACAAAAGGAATGTTAGCATTTACTAGATTCGGTTTATATGTAAATACTTTATTTTTCGCCATCACTTTTATTTATATATGGTTAAATGGAGAAGAAATAGCAAAATTCGCCAATCAGGCTGCCGATTTTTATGCCTTGTTTTTCTTTATTTTATGTGGTGCTAGCATTTTAACTTCATTTGATAATTTATTAATGTTATTTATTGGCATTGAAATTTTATCTATTCCATTATATATTTTAACAGGCTCCGATAAGAAAAATTTATTTAGCAACGAAGCTTCTTTAAAGTATTTTTTAATGGGTTCATTTTCTACTGGTATTTTATTATTAGGCATTACTTTTATATATGGTGCAACAGGGTCGTTTCATTTAGCAGCCCCTATTATCAAGCCTTCTACTGGCCTGCCACAAGAGCAAATGATATTGTCTGCAGGCTTATTATTGGTTTTCGCTGCAATGAATTTTAAAGTATCTGCTGCACCCTTTCACTTTTGGACGCCCGATGTTTATGATGGAGCGCCCACCGTTTTTACTTCTTTTATGGCCACTATTGTAAAAGCGGCAGGATTTATTGCTTTTATTACCATTTTTAATAGTCAAGCCAAAGCCTTAGGACATAGTTGGGAGTTAATTTTAACTTTTGTCATTATAGCTACTTTATTAGTAGGAAACATAGTGGCTGTTTTTCAAAGAAGTGTAAAAAGAATGTTAGCTTATTCCAGTATCGCTCAAGCTGGTTTTATGTTGTTTGCTTTGTATGGCAAATCTACTTATGCCAATGAGGGCATTATATTATATGCAGTAGTTTATTCATTAGCTACCATTGGTGTTTTTGGGGTATTGATCAAAATGAAAGAAAATAGTTTTGAAGCATTTAATGGGTTGGCTAAAACACATCCATTAGTAGCTTTTGTAACCACCATCTTCTTATTTTCATTAGCAGGTATTCCTTTAACAGGAGGCTTTTTTGCCAAATATTATATGCTCAATGCACTTTATGCCGCAGGGGCAGGCCTTTGGTTAATTATACTGGCTATTTTATTTGCAGCCGTAAGTGTCTTTTATTATTTCAAACTAGTGCAAGCCATGTATTTTGCGGCAGGTGAACCTACGATCAATGAAGTGCCTAAAAAGTATCAATACGCTTTATTGGCAATAGCCTTATTGCTTCTCATCCTAGGAGTTTTCCCTACGGTACTATTCAATTATCTATACTTTTAGCCGTTCCTCATTTTATGGGGTCTAATAAAGCCATATTGTAGAATCTGTACTACCTTTAAGTTTCAGTTAAATATAGCAAATGACTATTCAGGATTCTTTTGTACTCGCATGGCGTACCGTAAAAAGCAATAAGCTGAGAACGGGTATTACCGTAGCAATTATTGCCTTTGGTATTATGGCACTTATTGGTATTATCACCGCTATTTCTGCCATGAATCAAAGTTTAAAAGAAAACTTTTCTTTTATGGGCGCGAATGCCTTTGTGGTAAGATACAAAGAAATGAATGCTAGAATGGGTGGTCCAAATAATGGCGGCGATGAATTCTCTAAAACTAAAAGAGGGGTAAAAGAAAAAAAATCGAATTTAGATAAGCCTATTAAAATTGAAGAAGCCACTTATTTTAAAGAGCATTTTGGTTTTAATAGAGCGGCTGTAAGTATCTCAAGAAGAATGGGAGGAAATAATGAACTACATTATAAGAATAGAAAAACCAATCCACAAATTTCTTTAATGGGTGGGGATGAAAACTATCTTGCGGTCAATGGATATTCCTTAACACAAGGAAGAAATTTTAACAATGTAGATTTAACTACTGGCCGTAATGTTTGTATCATAGGTTCTAATGTGGCTGCTAAATTATTTCCAGGTAAACCAGAAAAAAGCATTGACAAGGTTATTTTATTACAAGGCAAACCTTATCGTGTGCTGGGTCTATTAAAATCAAAAGGGTCTAGTGCTATGATGCGTCAAGATGATGTGGTAATTTCTACTTTAAAAAATGTAAGACAATATCAAGGAAGTTCTTCTTACTCATTAGGTGTTATGGTAAATAATGTGTCAGAATTGGAGCCAGCCATAGATGAGACCACCAATCAAATGAGAAAAGCAAGAAGATTAATTCCTTCAGAGTCGGATAATTTTGTAATTGACAAGAGTGATAAATTTGCAGCAATGTTTATTGGCTTTTTGGCGGGTATTAGTGGTGCGGCTGGTGCCATTGGGATGATTACTTTAATAGGTGCTGCTATTGGTCTTATGAATATTATGCTAGTGGCGGTGAGTGAAAGAACCAGAGAAGTAGGATTGATAAAAGCCATTGGTGGTAAAAGAAAAGATGTTCGTCGTCAATTTTTATTTGAAAGTATTTTGATTAGTATTTTAGGCGCCATATTTGGTATTATTTTGGGCGTCCTCGTGGGCAATATATTTAGCCTTGTTTTAAATACTGGTTTTGTGATACCATGGATGTGGGTCGTAATTGGTATTGTAATTTGTTCTGTGGTTGGACTCGCGGCGGGTATTTATCCTGCCATGAAAGCATCTGCATTGAATCCGATTGACGCACTTAGGTATGAATAGGTTTATCAATTCGTTTAAGTAATCTATTCAATACATTTTACTTAACTACTTTCTCTTACCATTATTTTATTTGTAATGTATAAAAAAAGTCCCTCCGATACTCGGAGGGACTTTTTTGTTGAAACAGCAGTAAGCTAGTATTTATAAGCTGGCTGTTTATGATACCTTATTTACTTAGGATCTAATGCTTTCTTTATTCTATCTTGTAAATCATCATAATGATTTTGAGTAGTAGCGTCAGCACTTGCATTGGCTTTCAAAGAAGCAGCTAATTTTTTCAATTGTGCTTTAGCTTCAGAAACCACATCTGTGTTTTCAATATCAACTGGAGCAGCTCTAAAAGGAGTTGCTGCGCTTGCAGTCATTGCAGGAGGGTTAATTAAATCTCCTAATTGTGTTACATATGTTTTTTGCAAGTTTCTTCTAAATACATCTGTTGCTTTTTGAGTCCCTACTTCACTAAATAATCCTTTTCTGGTATCTTCCATCATATCATGTAATGCATAAGTTGCATTATTGAAACGAGTATAAGAAGTATTTAATCTAAGTAAACGCCCTTTATCCAATAAGCTTTTCAAAGTATTCGTTTGAATGCTTTGAATACGTTCATTTGCAGCAGGGTTGTTTATTTTATTTAAAATAGAATTATCTAACAACCATTTAGGTGTGGTGAATAATTGATTTTGTAAAAATGCCATCGCTGCTTTTTGCATAGCTACAGGAGTTGGTGTATACACATCCCCTTGCTCTTCTATACTTTTAAATGTTTCATAGACACCGCCTATATTTTTAGTCACATGGCCCATGTATCTACTAAATTGCCCTGACAGCTGTATATACATATCACTTAAGTTCTCGTATTTGTCTGCTTCTTCTTTTGTCCAAGTGGGCAAGTTGGCAAGAATTCTTTTTAAGTTTTTGATGCCGTATTCACTAGCGACTACTGCATTGTCACTGAGGTCTTCTGTTTGCGCACGAGGGTCGTTTCCAAATCCTTCTCCACCAAACCATAAACGAGGATTGTTTTTTAAATTCTCTACAATCCATTTGTTATTTATTTTTTTATCAGCTTCCACATCATTTAATCCAGTATAGGTATAACCCCATTGGATGGCCCATTTATCGTAAGCACCTACATGTGCAAATAATTCATTTTGTGCAATGCCATCTTCTGGTTGTGCAACATAATTAAAACGCGCATAATCCATAATAGAAGCAGTATGTCCATTTTTTGCTAACCATTCTTTATCTCTTAATTTCTCCACCGGCGTTTTACTACTACTACCCATATTATGTCTAAGACCAAGTGTATGACCTACTTCATGAGAAGAAACAAAACGAACTAATTTTACCATTAAGCTATCGTCCAATGTCATTTTTCTAGCAGTAGGATCGGTTGCACCTGTTTGAATCATATACCAATCGTGTTGTAGTTTCATAATATTATGATACCAACCGATATGACTTTCTAAAATTTCACCACTCCTTGGATCATGTACTTGAGGTCCGTATGCATTTTCAATATCAGAAGCAAAGTAGCGTATTACTGAAAAGCGTGCATCCTCTAAACTCATGGTGCTATCATTAGGCCATTCTTTTCCTTGGATAGCATTTTTCCAACCTGCTTTTTCAAAAGCAATATTCCAATCGTTCACACCTTGTATTAAACCAGCTACCCATTTTTTAGGAGTCGCAGGGTCGATATAATAGATAATAGGTTTCGCAGGCTCTACTAAAATGCCTTGCTTATACTTCTCCATATCTTCTGGCTTAGGCTCTAATTTATATCTTACTGCAAAAGTTTGTTCATCAACTTTTTGTTGATCATCCGAATAAACAGTAAAATTATCTGCGAAAAAACCTACTCTTGAATCAAACAAGCGTCTATTCATAGGAACTTTTGGTAGTAACAATATAGAAGTGTTTAATTCTAAGGTTACGGCACCTGCATTTTGTGCAGCAGGAATACCAGGTCCAGCAGGTCCAACTGTTGGTCCAGCCCCTCCAGCACTTGCAGTGTAAGTCTTTACAGTCTTTACTTCAATATTGGTTGGGTAGGTTTTAATGCTTTCAATATAGGATCTATCCGAAGCCAGCCCAGATAGGCTAAAGGTTCTTTTTGCTGAACTATTCAAGCTAACCGCTTGGTTATCGCCTTTAAAAAAATCGGTCACCTCTATCACAGAACTCGTGGAGTCCTTGCCGTAGGCTTTAATATCAAAAGCTGCTACAATAGGGTCTAAATTGGAGTTTTTAACTGCTTTAGCAATGGTTTGGGTAGAGTCGGCCCTACTTATTAAGGTAACCACGCGCATAAAAATTCTTTGACCTGGGCCCTTTTCAAATTGAAGGGTTTGCTCATTAGCCACCTCGCCTCCATATTTAGAAGCGCCAGCGGCCACCTTGGTAAATCGGGTAACAGCTATTAACTCACGGCCTAAAAGGTTGTCTGGGATCTCGAAAAAGTACTTATCATCTTGAAAATGAACGGTAAATACCCCTTTTTGACTAATGGCCTTCTTCGTAATTACCTCAGAAAAGGCTTTAGGTCCGGGTTTACTAGGGGCTTCTTTTTTAGGTCCAGCACTTAAGCCTGTTGTGTCTGATTTTTGTGCCAAAAGGGGCAAAAAACCCTGTAATAATAGCAAAGTGAGTAGCAGATTTTTTTTCATATTATATTTTTGTGAATAATGTAATTGAGTATGTGAATATAATTTGTTTTTGCCAACGGAAGTTAGTTTAAATAATTTTTTTAAATTTTATCACACTAAGTTTGTTTCAACCAATAAATTACTTATTTTGTAAGCCCTTAGAAACTAGTGAGAAAAGATTTAAGTGAATCTAACACATAGCCAAGAGGAATAATTTCTTTAATAAATTTTTATTTAAAACCAAAAATCAATTGAATCATGGCTGAGATTAAATCAACTGCAACAGCTGCTTCTAAGAAAACAGCACAGCCGCAAGAAGGCGGTAACTTGATTGC
>CAINWZ010000139.1 GCA_903854725.1 uncultured Bacteroidota bacterium | reverse complement strand
GATACTCCCAGCACAGAACAACCAGGAAGTTTTATTACAGATGGTAAAACCTTTGCGAAAATTGCCTGCAGCAATGGCTATGTTGGCATTCATGACATTCAGTGGGAAGGAAAAAAGAGAATGCCCATTGCCGATTTCTTAAGAGGCTATAGAAAACCTAATTAGAATAGAGTAGGATGAAATAATTTAATTTACTTGCTTAGGGCCGCATTAAATTCATCAACAGTTACCAAACCTTGATGCCTCCATATTTCTTTACCATTTTTAAAGACAATAAATGTGGGTAGTCCTTCTGATTGTAACGATTTCATCACTTCAATATCATTCCCTCCATCTACTGCTAAAAAATAATAAGGAGCTGCTGGCTTTTCTTTTAAAGCCTCTAATACAGGTAACATTTTTCTACAAGGTGGGCACCAATCAGCCCCTATATCAACTAATACAATTTTATTAGACGCAATTGTTTTTTCAATATCCTCTACACGCATTTGAGGCTTATTACCCGATCCTTCCACTGGAAAACCGTTCATCTTCCAATTGCTCATGCCACCTTCTAAGTTCACCACATTATATCCCTTTGCTATTAAGACTTCTTGTGCAGATGCACTTCTTCCCCCTGCTTGGCAATAAATATAAACGGGTAATTTTTTATCTAAATGTTGAGTTCTATCTGCAAACTCTTTCTGATCTAACCAATTGGCTTGTAATGCATGTTGAATATGGCCGCCATTAAATTCTGCAGCAGTTCTCACATCTAATACTTGAATACCTTTCGCTGTAATGGCTTCTTTAAAACTAGCAGCATTTAGCGTAGCTGAATTTGTTGTAGGTGTTTGTGCACAACTCACAAAAAAAGTTGCCATTAAAAAGAGGCAACTACAAAATTTACATTTCATAATTATAATTAATAAGTAACTGAAATCTGGAAAGTCTTATTGGTTATGCCTAAAATAGCAGCAGCGGCATCACTTAAGCGGTATTGAATAGAATTACCCACTTCAGGTAAAGCATTAATAACTTTAGCACAAATACTTTTTAAATCGGCAGTAGTAATTCTAACTATTGTACCAACTGGTAATTGATTTGTTAGGATATAAAACTTTTTATCTTCCCATCCACTTACACTTTTAAAAACTGCAGCAGTACCTTCTAAGGTTTGAAAACTAGCTGCTTTTTTTTGATTCGTAAATAAACTTGCAAAATATCCTTCCTCTATATCTTTGCTATTTAAAAGAATGGTTGATTGATGCAAACTATCCGACACCCTCATTTTTTCTTTATTCTCTGCGATTAACTTAAGAGGTGCTGGGTTTTTGATGCCTACAAAAACAGCATGTTTACTGCGACGTCTTTTATTTTTTTTGGCTCCCTTTTTTTTACTGCCTTTAGTAGCATGTAGTTTCGTTTTCGAAGCAGTAGTTGACAGTTTTTTCTGCTTAGTACTTGCTTGAATAGATTGTTTTTTTGCATGCTTTTTTTGAGCAGCAAGACCAGGTTCCTGACTTAGTAAGCCAAATCCTAGCAATAACAATATAATCCAGTTCTTAAGCATCGGGCAAAGGTACAAAAATGAAATGCAAAGAAAGATATAAAAATATAAATTATATATTTTTAATATGTATAAATATCAATATTTCAATATTCTCCATTCATTTGGATAGTAATTATTCGACCTATTGGGCAATAATTTCGCCCACCCTAAACGGGTATTTTTAAATGTAACGGCATGCCATCCCTTTCCACCTGGCAAATGCAAATCGGCTCTTCTAAGATATTGTAAGGCAGTTGCTTCATCCACCTCGACCGTTTCAAAGGGTAAATGAGACCAAGTACTCATGGCTAAAGCATGGGCTGGAATTAAATCAGCACCTTTTAAACTTCCAATAGCCATCCCCATTTTCTTAACATATAAATTTTTCAATAAAGTATTAAAAGCATCTTTAAAAGAACTTGCCAAAGCAATAATTGTTTCCTGATGATTAATATAATAATAATCGGAGGGCAAAGTGAAATGCGAATGTAAAACTTCCGCTTCTTTTTTTGAAATGGAAGTTGTTTCAAAATTCGAATCATAATAAGTAACAGTAGTTGCTTTTTCTTTTTGAAACACTGCAATAAAAAAACCTTCTCCTTTCACTTTGTCTGGATAGAATCGATACCCTTTCGCATTGTACATTGGACTAGTACTTGTAATAATATTCCAATTATTTTCTATGGCAATATCAACCGATCGCATACCTTCTATAGCAACTATTTGATCAATTATTTTTTCATCCTCCTGCATCGAATACGAACAAGTAGAATAAATTAAATACCCGCCTTCTTTTAAACAATCAATACTATCCTCTATAATTCTTGACTGTCTAACACTACAATGCTGCACAGCTTCCTCACTCCAATGACTTATTGCTTCCGGATCTTTTCTAAACAAACCACTTCCACTGCAGGGAGCATCTATTAATAAAATATCGAAAAATTGAGGCAAGGCTTTAAAATGAGAAGGATCATTCTGTGTCACTACCATATTATCAGCCCCCCATTTAGTAATATTCTCCACCAAAATGGCATTTCTGTTTTTAATAGTTTCATTGGCTACCACCAATCCGTTTTTAAAATGATTGGCTAACAAAGTAGACTTACCTCCAGGAGCAGCACATATATCTAATACCTGCATGGGGCTTGGGTTAGGCGCTATTTGTTGTAGCACCTGTTGCAAAAACATACTACTTGCCTCTTGCACATAATAAGCGCCCGCATGCCATAAAGGATCCAACACAAACATAGGTCGCTCTTGTAAATAAAAACCTGTATCGCACCAAGCTATAGGTGTTGCATTATCAAAAAAGGAAGAGGGATGCTCTAAAAAAGTTTTACTTGCATTAATTCTTAAAGAAGTTATAGATTCCTTCTGCTCATGTACTTTCACAAAGGCATCCTTGTCAAATCCTGGCAGGCCGTTTAATGATGATAAGAAGGGAGTAGGTAACAATATAAATGATATTAAAAGCGGATGATGAAATTTTCTTTTTCCAACTGTTCTTCTCTAAAAAATAAAATACCCACACGAAATAAATCAATACTTAGTCTCACTTGTGTATTATTTTTCATAAAATTCCAATCTTTTTCACTTTGACTACTAGCATGAATACCCTCAAATATAAGCATAGAGTGGGCATTTACCTTTTGCAATAATGCTTGAAAATAAACAAGTAGGTTATTTTGGTTTTTATGTCGCTTCAAATAAAATAGACCCACTGTATCTAATCCCTGAATCTCTTTCATTGCATGGGCTTCTTTTAGCTTATCTGCTTCCATCTCCACTACAGAGACAGGTTTATAAAATTGAACGATGAAATTTACTAGCGCACGAAATTTATTAGTTGTTCCAGCTGTTTGGGTAACATTGCTGTTATTTAATACTTGTGTAATAAAGGAGAATACGAAAGGAGAATGAACGCCATGCCCTTTCCCATTCGATGCATTATAATAGTATGTAAAGTATTTATAGAGTGTAAAGGGGAATGTATACCACATATTATTTCCTTTTCCAGCATTCAAAATCGAAAGAAAATATATGTTTCTCATCGATTGCATTTTGTGTGCTGCTAATCATTTCCCAATCTGAGGTTAATGTTGGAAAAAAAACATCACCTTGCAAGGATGCATGCACTCTGGTTAACCAAATTTTATTGGCCAGCGGCATTGTCATTTCATAAATCTCGCCGCCTCCTATGACAAACAATTCATTGTAATTAAATTTACCAGCCAAGGCTACGGCTTCATCCAATGTATGAACAACAGTAACATCTTCATTTTTCCATTCTTTATTGCGGGTAATAATAATATTCAATCTTCCATTCAATGGCTTGCTACCCATAGATTCAAAAGTTTTGCGCCCCATCACAATAGGCATACCCCATGTAGTATTTTTAAAAAAACGCATATCCTTAGGCAAATGCCATAATAGTTTATTGTCTAAACCAATGGCATTATTTTCGGCAGCAGCAACTACAAGTGTTATATTCATTTATTTTATTTTAAACAGCCACTGGTGCTTTTATACTTGGATATGATTCGTAATTTTCTAAAGTAAAATCAGAAAATTGGTAAGAGAAAATATCTTTAACGTCTTTATTTATTTTCATAGTTGGCAACGGAAAAGGCTTTCTCGATAATTGTAAATTTGCTTGCTCTATATGATTGTTATATAAATGCACATCGCCAAAGCTATGTACAAAATCGCCGTACTCCAATCCACAAGTAGATGCAATCATCATTGTTAGTAATGCATAAGAAGCAATATTAAACGGAACGCCTAAAAAAACATCGGCACTACGTTGATACAATTGACAACTTAACTTTCCGTCTGCTACATAAAACTGAAACATATTATGACAGGGCATTAAAGCCATCTTAGATAAATCACCCACATTCCATGCACTTACAATTAGTCTTCTACTATCAGGTGTCTTTTTTATTTGTTGAATCAGTTCTGTAATTTGATCAATCACAACTCCATTGGCACCTTCCCAACTTCTCCATTGTTTTCCATAAACAGGACCAAGGTCTCCATTCGCATCTGCCCACTCGTCCCAAATACGCACACCATTATCATTTAAATATTTTATATTGGTATCGCCATTTAAAAACCAAAGCAATTCATAAATAATACTTTTTAGGTGAAGCTTTTTGGTGGTAACCATTGGGAAGCCTTCTGCTAAATTGAAACGCATCTGATAACCAAAACAACTTTTTGTTCCAGTACCGGTTCTATCGGTCTTCTCTGCGCCATTGTCAATAATGTGTTGTAATAAATTCAAGTATTGTTGCATAGTGCAATTTACAACCAATACCTTTTATGTAGAAATCATTTTTTAGCCTTCCTTCTAGCCAATTCACGCCTAATAAAAAGCAATTCCCTATTGGTTTGCCCATTGACGCTTGAATTCTCTTCTGCCCTACGCATTAAATAAGGAATCACTTCCTTTATGGGGCCAAAGGGAACATATTTACTTACATTATAGCCCTCTTTTGCCATATTAAAACTAATAGGGTCACTCATACCATATAATTGAGAAAAATGCACACGTGGGTCATTGGCAGGAATGCCTTTTTCAGCCATAAGTTTTGCTACTAATAAATTACTTTGTTCGTTATGAGAGGCTAAAATTAAAGCAATGCTTTCTTTGTTGTTAATACAAAAAGCTGCCGCATCATTAAAATCTTTATCGGTTGCTTCTTTATCAATATGAATGGGAGATGTCATTCCATGTTCATTAGCACGTAATCTTTCTTTTTCCATATAAGCTCCACGCACCAACTTCGCTCCTAATAAAAAATTTCTTTCTTTTGCAATTTTATAAGATAACTGTAAAAAATGTAATCGATCATTTCTATACAATTGATAAGTGTTATACACCACCACTTTTTCTTTATTATACACTTCCATTAACTCAATCGCCAATCTATCAATAGGATCTTGAATCCAAGTCTCTTCTGCATCTAATAATATACCCACCCCTTTTTCTGCAGCTACTTCACACACTGCATACATTCTTTCTTTCACGCGCTCCCAGGCAGCATCTTCCATTTCACTATCATGTATCCCACTTCTTAATCTAGGCGCTTCATTTAATGTTTCCAATAATTTCAAACTAGCAATTCCTGTTAACTTAATACTAACAAAAGGAATGTTATTTTGCGTAGCGGCAAATTCTATTGCTTCAATAATTTTTTCAGTAACGTCATCAAAATTTTCTTCTCCTTCTTTTGCTTCCACGCCATAATCTAAAATAACTTGTACCCCATAAGCACCTAATTGTTTTGAAACCCTTGCTGTTTCTTCTAAAGTTTCTCCACCCACAAATTGATTAAAAATAGTGCTGCGAATTAAACCATTAATAGGCAAACCCGTGTTCATTAAAAAGGGCGTAACTCTTGTTGCTAAAGAAACAACTAATGGGCTTTGGATTATAGAAAAAAGGAATCGAGCTCTTTTTAAAGACGCTGTAGATTTATATGCAAATGCAATTTGGGTATTGTCTAAAGATAGGCTCATGCTAACATTCATTCGTATTACAAATATCGGTAGTAAATCTTAAAAATCAAAGGATTATGGCTAATAAATAAGAGATTAAGTATCTTTATACTTGTCATTTAAACCCTTGCTTTATGAAAATAGTTTCTACCGAAGTTTTCTTGTTTAAAATACCCATGACCCCCTTTACCATTGCAACAGGGACCATGCATTACGCACAAAATATTGTCATCAAAATACATACCGATGAAGGTATTATTGGATGGGGTGAATGTTCTGCATTCCCCATGATTGTGGGAGAAACGCAGTTAAGCTGTTTTACTATTGCGAAGGATTTTGCAACTTATTGGAAAGGTAAAGATCCATTAGCTATCACAGAAAGATTAGCAGAATTAGACACTATAATTGCAGGCAACTA
The DNA here is from genome assembly GCA_903854725.1 of uncultured Bacteroidota bacterium. GTDB lineage: Bacteria > Bacteroidota > Bacteroidia > Chitinophagales > Chitinophagaceae > Sediminibacterium. The sequence goes on along the minus strand of CAINWZ010000139.1, from coordinate 13,596 downwards.
TACTGCCAAAAGCGCATTTGATTTAGCATTATATGATATCGCTGCAAAAGCTGCCAACAAACCTTTATATGCTTTTTTAGGAGGCAGTTCCAAACCTATTGAAACCGATTTAACCATTGGCATTGATACACCAGAAAGCATGGCAAAGGATGCGATTGATTTTGTACAACAAGGTGTAACTATTATAAAAGTAAAATTGGGCAAAGATCCCAAGCAAGATATTGAAAGAATGAAAAGCATTAGAGAAGCCATTGGGTATACTACAAAAATTAGAATTGATGCCAATCAAGGCTGGGCGAAAGAAGTTGCTTTAGAAGTTTTAGAAGGATTAGCTCCTTATCAAATTGAATTTTGCGAACAACCCATGCGTAAATATTATGACGATTATTTACCTGCATTATGCGCAGCTTCCCCTATCCCTATCATGGCAGATGAATCGGTATTTACACATCACGATGCGAGAAGGTTAATGCAGCAAAAAGCTTGTCATTCAATTAATATTAAATTTTCAAAAAGCGGAGGCATTCATGAAGCTATTAAAATTCATGCTATTGCAAAAGCGGGCAATATTCCTTGTATGATGGGAGGCATGCTAGAAAGCAGATTGGCATTAAGTGCTAAAATGCATTTTGCCATGGCAATGGATAATGTAAAGTATTACGATATGGACACTTGTTTATTAGGGCATTTAGAAGATCCTATTACCGGAGGCGTTCAATTTAATGGCATGCATTTAACCATAAGTGATGCGCCTGGCATTGGCGCTGAAGTAGATCCAGCTTACTTAGCCAAATTGGAGCAGTTTACTGTTTAATATACAATTAACAAGCCAGGAGAAGCTTATCATAACAAGTTTGTACCTTTACCATACAAACAATAACTATGGAAGCAAGAAAAGCAAAAGATTCATTTATAACGATGAATGAATTGGTCTTACCCAATGACACAAATACATTTGGCGATTTAATGGGAGGCAAGCTTATGTATTGGATGGATATTGCTGCTTATTTATCTGCAGCCAAGCATTGTAATTCTGCTTGTATGACGGCATCAGTTGATAACCTTAGTTTTAAAACTCCAATCAAATTGGGAAATGTAATATGTATTGAAGCACGTGTAACAAGAACATTTACAACTTCTATGGAAATACATTTAAAAGTATGGAATCAAAATATGATTACACAAAGTAGAGAATTAAGCAACGAGGCTTATTTTACATTTGTAGCTTTAGATGAAAATAAAAAACCTAAAAATGTGCCAGGAATAATTCCTGAATCTGAAGAAGAAATAAAGTTTTTTGCAAGCGCTTTACGCCGTAGACAATTGCGTTTAATATTAGCAGGAAAAATGAAGCCAGATGATGCTACTGAATTGAAAGCTTTATTTGTAAAAGATTAATTTACTACTCAATCACTTTCATTAAATGGTGCTTACCCTTAAGCATAAAGTCTTTGCTTTGCTCAATAGCATCCATTACTTGTTCTAAAATAACTTCCACCGAATTTGTATAATCAATCACTAGCGGCGCTTTGAAGCGAACTGTTAAGGGCGTTCCTACTTTTTTAAATGTAAGTCCTTTTTTTGTAAAGGCACGCCAAAATCCATTAATCACAACAGGCACTACAATTGGTTTGTTATTTTTAATGATATGTGCCGTTCCTTTTCTACCTGGCGCAAATGGCTTTGTAGTACCTTGCGGAAATGTAATTACCCAACTCTTTGTTAATGCTTTATCAATTTTTTGAGTATCTATTACATCTCTATCTCTGCTCACATCTGCTCCCTCTGCTCTCCATGTTCTTTTTACAGTAAGCGCGCCTCCTAATTTAAATAATCTAGTTAGCCAACTACTATTCATTGTCTCTTCGGCTGCCACAAAAAATACATTCGTAAATGGATTGAGTAAATAATAAGGTATCCCTAGTCTATTGTATTTCCCCCATTTGACAGCGCAAAAAATATGCACAAATGCAATAACATCTCCAAAATATGTTTGATGATTGCTTACAAATAAAACGTTCTTATGTGGTAGGTTTTCTAAATGCTCTGAACCTTCTATATCTACTTTGTTAAACAAGGCCAATCCAGGGTAAGTAAATAATCCAACAACCCCATAAATAAGTGAACGAAATAGTTTAATATGTTTTAAGCGATCTAAAATCGTCATGATTAAGCAAAATGGTTATGCCTGCAAGATAATACATTAATTTAATTCGAATATCCTTGTTTAAACAACAAATAGTACCTTTAGGCAATGGAAAAATCTGCTGTAATTTTTGATATTGATGGCTTATTAATAAATAGTGAGCCATTATGGAACCAAGCTGCTGCTGAAATTTTTAGACAATATGGCATTATCTTAACCGATGAACAATATGCTATCACAACTGGACTTCGTTCCAAAGAATTTGTTACGCATTGGCTACTACAACACAAAATACCCTCTACCGAATTTAATAGAGTGGAAGAAAAGATCATTCAATTGGCATTAGACCTTATAGATAAAGACGCTACTTTAATGCCAGGCGTAGAGCATGTGTTTGAATTTTTCATGAAAAGAGATTTTAAAATGGGATTGGCCACCTCCTCACCTACTGAATTAATAGAATGGGTTAAAGATAAATTAGGCATCAGAAGTTTCATTCATGCAAGTTGCTCAGCACAACATCTTCCCTATGCTAAACCACATCCTCAAGTATATTTAGATTGTGCGGCGGCGATGCATACTTCACCATTAGCTTGTATATGTTTCGAAGATTCAGTTTATGGAATGACTGCAGCCAAAGCGGCAAGAATGACTTGTGTCGTAGTACCCTCTGCCGAACACAGCAAATTACCTCATTGGGGCCTAGCCGATTTAAAGCTAAGTTCATTACAAAACTTTGGCGATTTGCATTTTAATATGCTCAATCACTAAATTAGAATTAAATTGCAGGTTACCATGGAGCTAGCAAAAAAAGTAATAGGAAAAGAACTAGACCTCTTTGAAGAACATTTCAAAGAAGCAGTAAAAAGTAGGGTTTCCTTGCTAGATCGAATAATGCAATACATCGTAAAGAGAAAGGGAAAGCAGATGCGTCCTATGTTTGTTTTGCTTTCTGCCAAATTGCATGGAGAAATAAATGACGCAAGTTATAGAGCAGCTTCCTTAGTTGAATTATTACACACTGCCACTTTAGTACATGACGATGTTGTGGATGATGCCTTAGAAAGAAGAGGTATGTTTTCTATCAACGCACTTTGGAAAAATAAAATTGCCGTATTAGTAGGCGATTACTTATTATCAAAAGGATTATTATTATCACTAGACAATAAAGATTTTACCATACTCACCATATTATCCAATGCTGTTAAAAAAATGAGTGAGGGGGAATTATTACAAATAGAAAAAACGAGGAACTTGAATTTTGATGAATCGGTATATTACGAAATCATCAATGGAAAAACTGCTTCCTTATTGGCTTCTAGTTGCGCCGCAGGCGCAAGCTCGGTGACACAAAACGAGGATATCATTCAAAAGATGCGTGAATTTGGCGAAAATGTTGGAATGGCCTTTCAAATTAAAGATGATTTATTTGATTACGGTGAAGCAAAAATTGGTAAGCCTACCGGCAACGATATCAAAGAAAAAAAATTAACCTTGCCGTTAATTCATATTCTACAAAAAGTAGCCCCTTCTTTAAAAAAGGAAATAATCTACATTGTAAAAAATAATAACAACGATAAGGCAAAGGTTAAATTTGTAATAGATCATGTAATTTCCTATGGTGGCATCGAATACGCTACTCATAAAATGAATGAATACCGAGACAAAGCCTTACTTATTTTAAACTCATTCCCTCCCAGCCCTACTAGAGAAGCCTTAGAAGAGTTAGTAAGGTATACAACCGATAGAAAATTTTAATGGAAAAAAGATGGAATATACTTGCAGCCGACACTGCAACCGTGCAGTCATTGCAAGATTCTTTAAAGATCCATCCCATATTATGTGAATTACTAGTACAAAGAGGTATCACTGATTTCGAAGCCGCCAAAAAATTCTTCAGACCAAGCTTAGACCATCTTCATGACCCTTGGTTAATGAAAGACATGGATAAGGCCGTGCAAAGAATTGAAGCAGCCGTTAAAAATGCAGAAAACGTTTTAGTATTTGGCGACTATGATGTAGATGGAACCACTTCTGTTGCTACTTTATACCAATTTCTACAAAAATTAACAGAAAACGTAGACTACTATATACCGCATAGATATAAGGAGGGTTATGGTGTTTCAAAAATTGGTATTGATTATGCAAAAGAAACAGGTATACAGTTAATTATTTCTGTCGATTGCGGCATTAAATCAATTGAACTTGTAGAATATGCAAAACAATTAGGAATTGATTTTATTATATGTGATCACCATTTACCCGATGCTATTTTACCACCAGCCATTGCCATCCTTAATCCAAAACAAATAGATTGCAATTACCCCTTTAAAGAATTATGTGGATGTGGTGTGGTTTTAAAATTAATTACCGCATTAGCCGATAAATATAATTTACCTGCAGAAAGTTATTTAGAATACTTAGACTTAGTAGCAACAGCCATTGCTGCCGACATTGTACCTATTGTAGATGAAAACAGAACCCTAGCTTATTTTGGATTACAACAAGTAAATGAATCTCCCTGCCCTGGCTTATTGGCTTTGATGGAATTAGCCAAACAAACAACCCCCATGCGCATTACCAATTTAGTATTTGCCGTGGCGCCACGCATTAATGCAGCAGGAAGAATGGACGATGCTAAAAAAGCAGTGCAATTATTTATAGAAAAAGATTATTCGAAAGCATTGGCAATAGGTTCTTTATTACAACAAGATAATTTAGATAGAAGAGAAGCTGACACAACTATTACGGAAGAGGCATTAGCAGAGATTGAATTAGATCTGAATCATGCCAATAAAAAATCTTCTGTGGTCTTTCAACCTCATTGGCATAAAGGTGTAGTGGGTATTGTCGCAAGTAGATTAATTGAAAAGCATTATAAGCCCACCATTGTACTTACTCAAAGCGCAGAAGTGGTAACGGGCAGTGCAAGAAGTGTGGTTGGATTTAATTTATACGAAGCATTGCATGCATGCAGAGAACATTTAATTGGATATGGCGGACATTTTGCTGCAGCAGGCATGACCTTAGCTTTAGAAAACTTAGAGGCTTTTAAAGAGGCTTTTGAAAAAGCGGTTGCAGAAAGAATTACACCCGAACAATTGATTCCTGAAATAGTTATTAATTCTGTCATTCCCATAGATAGTATTAATATGAATTTCTATCAAATTATTCTGCAGATGGAACCTTTTGGTCCTGATAATGCACGCCCTTTGTTTTTAGCAAAGAATGTATATGATACAGGTTACAGTAAATTAGCCAAAGAAGCACATATAAGTTTTAATATTACGCAAGGCAACCAAATATTAAAAGGTATTGGGTATAATTTGGCGAAGCATATAGAAATTGTAAAATCTGGCAAACCATTCGATGTCGTATTTCAATTGCAATTAAATGAATGGCAGGGAACGCAAACAGTACAAATGCAAGTATTGGATGTGAAAGAAGCTCAATAAATAAAGTCCAGTAAAATTTTATTTTAAAATATACTTCTAAAATTTACAGATAAATTATACTCCAAAAAAAGGCGTTCTCAACAGAACGCCTTTTTAGTTATATCAAGAAGCAAATTTATTTTAATAAATCAACGCTTCTATTAATAAAGTTAGTTAACTCAGCACCTTTTAATAAACCTTGAGAAAGCAAAGCCAAATCGGCTAAATTGCGAGCTTGTTTTTGTTGCTTGTCAACATCCGATTCTTTTAACAAAGCCTGAAAAATTGGGTGATTACCATTGATGGTTAAATTAACTTCATCGGGCATTTGCGCATAAAACGCAGTCATACCGCCACCACCCATGCTGGCCATATCTTTCATACGACGCATAAATTCGGGACGAGTAGCAATTACAGGAGCAGCGTCTTGGCTTAAACCTTTTACTTCAACCGTAATGGTAGTTTCTGGTATTTGAAATTCAAATAATTTTTTAGCTTGTTCCACTTCATCTTTAGATAAAACAGAATCAACGTTTTCTTGCTTGTCAATTAAATTATCTACTACATCGGCATCAACACGAACAAACTGAACACCTTCCCATTTCATTTCTACATTGTTAATGAACGCGGCATCCACCATGGTTTCTAATTTAATCACTTTATATCCTTTGCCTACCGCAGCTTGAATAAAGGCATCCTGCCCTACTGGGTTGGTGGTATACAACAATACTTGTTTGCCGTCTTTATTTTTTTGATTAGACTCGGTAGCAGTTTTGTATTCATCAAGCGTATAGAAAGTACCTGCTTTAGCGGCATCTTCTAAAATTAAAAACTTGTTTCCTTTTTCTAAAAACTTATCGTCGGTAATCATACCATATTTAACGAATAGTCCAAGGCTCTCCCATTTCTCTTCAAATGCTTTACGATCATTGTTAAAAATTTCTTCTAATTTATCGGCAACTTTTTTAGTGATATGCGCATTAATCTTTTTAACATTCGGGTCGCCTTGTAAATAGCTACGACTCACGTTTAAAGGAATATCTGGGCTATCAATAACACCATGCAATAACATTAAAAATTCAGGAACAATGTCTTTCACTTCATCGGTCACAAAAACCTGGTTGCAATACAACTGAATTTTGTCCTTTTGAATTTCAAAGCTTTGTTTGATTTTAGGAAAATATAAAATACCTGTAAGGTTAAAAGGATAGTCTACGTTTAGGTGAATCCAAAATAAAGGCGTTTCACCAAAAGGATATAATTCTTTATAAAAGTTTTCGTAATCTTCTTTGGTTAAGTCGGCAGGTTTACGAATCCATAAAGGATTGGTATTGTTGATAGGCTTTTCTACTTCTGTTTCTTTACCTTCTTTAGCTTTTCCGCCTGCATCAGATGCTTTCGCATCTTCTTCTTTCACTGCTGCATTCGCATCGGTAAAATAAATAGCAACGGGTAAGAATTTACAAAAGCGATCTAAAATCGATTTCACACGATTGGCTTCTAAAAACTCGGCGCTTTCTTCGTTAATGTGTAAAACAATTTTAGTGCCGCGGGCGCTGTAGTCCACTTCGTACAATTCGTATTCGGTGCTACCGTCGCAGCTCCAAAAAACACCAGGAGTATCTTTATGGCTTTTACTGTAGATGTCAACTTTTTCACTCACCATAAAGGCGCTATAAAAACCTAAACCAAAGTGACCAATAATGCTAGCGTCTTTGTATTTGGTAACAAATTCTTCGGCGCCGCTAAAGGCAACTTGGTTAATATACTTATCCACTTCTTCGGAAGACATACCAATACCATTGTCCATGATGGTCAATGTTTTTTCTTTGGCATCTAAAATCACATCTACTCTAAGGTTACCGATATCGCCTTTTACTTCGCCTTTAGCACTTAAAGTTTTTAATTTTTGGGAAGCATCCACTGCGTTACTAACCAGCTCACGTAAAAATATTTCGTGGTCACTGTATAAGAACTTTTTAATGATAGGAAAGATGTTCTCTGTCTGAACCCTTATTTGACCTTTTTGCATACTTCTATTGTTTAGTCCTACTATAGCAAACAGGATACCAAAGCCCAAATACTGCCAAGCTGTCAAGCAAATAAGCTATTGAGGCAAGTTTTTCAGCCAGGCAGCCCCGGTGCAGCGCTTCCCCCTAAACAAAATGTCACTTGTGTCTCGGAGGAGAATTTGCTTTTCAGTATTAAAGACGGAATAAATTCCTATGATATCTCCATTATTTTTAGGCACTGCGATGCCAGCAAAATCAGCATATCCACTTGTCCTAAGATATATCGTGCCCCCAGTACAAAATTTCACACTTCTACTTGCCCCAACTTTATTTTTTTTATCTGCAAAAGTTAAAATGGTGTCAGCAGCAGAAAATTCAACATTGGTAATTTTAATAAGCCTCCCCTGCAAGCTATCTGATAAGTTTTTATAAGAAACAAGCAATGGAACTATAGCACTATTATCTTTTATTATTTTAATAAATTTTGAAAATAATGGAACTGGGATGCCCGTAGTAACTAATAACCCAGAAGAAGTGTCCACACTAGCAACTAGTTGAACCATTCGTCGATAATCGGATAAAAATAAATTCTGCACATGCACTCTGATAAGCGCACCCACTGGAAAAGTTTGATATAAAGAAGTACCCTCTAACATCAATACAATGCCTCCAGTAGAATCCTGAATACAAATTGATTTATATAAATTATCGTGTTCGTCATTTGCTACAACAACAGCCTCTAAAACCATTGAGTTTTTAACAGCTTCAATCATACCCATTGTATGTAATTTTCTAAACGATTTTATACTAATTAATGAATCTGTGTCTACTCCTTTAACTGGATTAGCATAGGCGGTTTGTTTTAAACAGGAAGTGAAAAGAAGAAATACATTTAACGCAAAAATTAAAAAATTGATTGTGAATTTTATTTTCATAATAGAATTATTGAATTTGTAATTGAAACCCAAGCGAATAGGTAGTGCCTGGGTCGAATAAGTATTTAAGAGGGAATTTTTGTGGGTTCAAATTGACATAATCGAATCTTGACTGCTCATATACCAAAACCGGAATCATTGTATTGAGTAAGTTTTTTAAACTAAAATTGCAATAGATAGGCAAGTTTAGTTTTCCCTGTTTTATAATAAATGATTTTGACATGGATGCATTTAAAACAAATTGAGGAGTCAAATAGGTAACATTATGTATGTTATTATATAACACATCAGATGAAATAGGGTCCAGCACTAAAGCAGATCGTCTATACTCATCATAACTAATTGCCCTTTTAGCCGAATAGACACCTACAAGTGAAATTCGGGAAGTAAAACTGGGTTGGAATTGTAATGAAATCGCCTGTGTAATTTCTGGCACAGTGGCGGCTGGCAATTTTTTCAATCGCAATATTCCAGATTCTACTTTATACAAATCATTGGTCAATAAGATTTCATATAAAGGGTTATTTGCAATAAAATAATTACCAAAATTAGCAGAAGCTTCCACTTGCATAAAATTTAATACACTCGTTTCAATAGAGGCTTCAAAGCCCTGAAAAATTGTTTCTTTTTGACCAGTAACTCCATAAACAAATGAAGCATAGCGATCATGATAAAATAATCTCTTTTCAGCTTCATTAAAGATGTTGCTATAATAAGCGCTGATGGTCGCTTTGGTGTCGACTCCTCTATAATAAATTGATAGATCAATGCCATTTTTAATTAGCGGTAATAAAAAAGGAGTAACATGTGTATGTAAAGATGGGTCTAGGAAAACTGAAGAAGCATTGGGCGCATACTGCTGATTAAATAAAATTGACCTTGCATAAAATCTTCCAGAAAATTTATACAAAAACTGCCCTTTCAACCCAAGAGATGGGAAAGAAAAAACCGAAGAACTTCCTAATGAATTGGTTGCAAAAAGTCCATTCTTATTGAATCCGTTTCTTTGAAAAAGATCCATAGCATAATTAAACCCACTCGAAAATTCCCATTTTGGATTTATATTTCTAAATTGAATCCAGCTATTTACTTGTACAGATTGTATTTCATAATCCGCACCCCATTTTTCTCCTAGCTTCACTTTTCGATCTGGATAAAGTAAATCATTTTGAAAATTATTTGCTACTCCGTCATCATTTACCCATCCATTATAATTATAGTAATACTGGCCACCTAATAAATTTTCAATAAGGTTAAAATAATGAATTTGATCTCTTGCGAAGTGCACTCCTGCATCTCCACTCCAGTAATTATTTAATTGAAATTTTAAAAGCAATGAAGCTCTAGCCAATAAAACCTTTGCTATATTTTGATTAATGATGTAAAAAGATCTTTTAGAAACTGAAGCAATATTAATTTTTGCAATTTGATCAAAATTAATTTGCAAAGCCTGTGGATTCGCCTTGAACCAACTAGTTAATTGACTCCTGAGATTACTATCCTTACTATAACTTGGGAGATATCGATAATAATCGGGCCTAGGATCAGCGGTCGATGTCCAATCTAATTGAGAAGTTTGTTGTTCTCCCACCGCTAAACCTGCATTTATTTGAAGTGTCGCTTTTTCTTCCCACTTTTTTTCATATCGAATAGACGCAACAGGTACATTTGTTTTTTTATGATTGGGATAATATGCTTGCCCTCCAAGCCAACCCCAACTAGGATTATAATTTCTTATACTAGTTAATGTATATGTTTCTAAAACAGAAGGTGATACTTTTCCTTGATCAGCATGATCCCACCATAGTGTAAATCCAACTAATTGATTTCTTTTAATTGTTTTATCAATACTTATCGACCCGCCTACTATTTTTTTAAATCCATTAGGCAATAAACCATTGGGCGTAGTTTGAAAGACAAAAAAGGAATGAGAAGACCACCCGTTTTTAAACCTCCCTGTACTATATTGAATATGCATTTCATTAACATAAGAATTATTTGAAAAACCTGTATGTATCATCCATCCTTTTTTAAATAAATTAGCCCCAGTTGTCATATAATTTGTTTTAAAACTTTTACTATACCCCTCATTCGAATATTCAAAATTTTCATCGCTACCTTTAGAATGAAAAATTCTATACATGCCTGTGTATGAAAAAGAAGCATTCCAGCCATTTAAATTAGAATCCCAATTAATTCCATCAATGTTATTACTAACGCTATAGGCTTGCCCTCTTGGAATCCAATTAAAAACATAGCCATTATATTGAGAAAGACTATTAGTGCTATTTGATTTAGCTTTTAATAAAGTGGGCACCCAGTTATAACCACGCTCATTTTCGTCATATATCCATTGTTTAGCTATCTCCTCATCTATTTGAGAAAATACAGGCTTAGTAATTAAAACAAAAATCATAAAAAAATATAGAGATTGAATTTTCATATAAAATGATTGATGTTGCAATATGCGATTAAGTTTAACTTCAATCATTTCGGCAAATACGCATTTTTACTGCTCACAAATACATTACAATTGCCACCAATAAAATAATTTATCCACTATGAAAAAATATATTTTTATTTTTTTTATTCAATGTGTTCAATTAAATGCACAACCACTTATTGTCGGATTTTACAACTGTGAAAATTTCTACGACACTACCAATCAAATTAAAGTGATGGACGAAGACTTCTTGCCTACTAGCGAAAAGTCATATTCAAGTAAAATCTATTCTATAAAATCAAACCATATATCAAAAGTAATTTTTGCTTTAGGTAAAATAAATAACGGGGACGGCGTCGCCTTGATGGGTGTAGTTGAAATTGAAAACAAAACAGTTCTCAATAAATTAGTGGCCGAACCTTTATTAAGAAAATACCATTATAAATATTTACATTTTGATTCAAGAGACCAAAGAGGAATTGATGTAGCCTTACTTTATAACCCCTCTTTTTTTATTCCCTACCAATATCTACCTTATTCACTAACGGATGCCACCCACTTCAATGATTATGCTACACGTGATATATTATATGTAAAAGGAATTTTGAGTGGACAATGGGTGCATGTTTTGGTTAATCATTGGCCCAGTAGAAGGGGCGGTTCCTTTTCTTCTAATAATAAAAGGATTTGGGCTGCCACAATTTGTAAAAAAATTATTGATAGTGTTTCTTTGACTGAACCTGATGCCATGTTTATAGTCATGGGGGACTTTAATGACAATCCAGATAATAAAAGCATACAATTGCTTAACCTACTTAACCCATTTTTGCCTCTATATAAAAAAGGGATGGGCAGTATTGCTTTCAGAGATAGTTGGAACTTATTTGATCAAATCCTCATCAGCCCCAATTGGGCATCCTCAAAAAGTTCAGAAACCTTACCCAACCCTTCTGCTCCTCCTTTGCCTTTGAATACCCTAACCTACTACAAACCAATCATTTACACCAATCCCGATATGATCGAAACCCAGGGTAAATACCGGGGATACCCCAAAAGAACCTATGATGGAGACCAATTTAGGGGTGGATACAGCGATCATTTCCCGGTAGCCCTAATTTTTAAGGCAAAAAATGCCGAAAAACCTTTGAAATAGCCTACCTTCGCCGTCCCAAATCTGTTTTGGCAGATTCATTCCGAGCAATCGGAATGTCCACTGGGAAAAACCAATTATTTAACCAATAAATTCAAGTAATGAACAATTACGAATTAATGGTGATTTTTACACCGGTACTATCTGAAGATGATTTTAAATCAGCTCAGAAAAAATACCAAGACTTCATCAAAGAAAATGGTGGGTCTACAGTAGCCTCAAATCCTTGGGGTTTAAAATCACTTGCTTATCCTATCGATAAGAAAACTACTGGTATCTACTGGATACTAGAATTCACAGCGCCAGCTACAGTGAATGAAAAATTGAAAATTCAATTTTTACGTGACGAGCAAATTATGCGTCACATGATTACAAAACTTGACAAGTACGCAGTTGAGTACAACCACATTAAGAGAAACGGCGGTTTCCCTGTTCACAAAGCAGTTGAGGCTTAATTAAATTTATACCAACATGGCAAAGAATGAAATCAAATACCTTACAGCGATCAAGCAGGAAAAACCTAAGAAGAAATTCTGTCGTTTTAAAAAGTATGGTATTAAGTATGTAGACTATAAGGACATTGACTTCTTAAAGAAATTCCTTAACGAACAAGGTAAAATGTTACCTCGTCGTTTAAGCGGCAACTCTTTGAAGTACCAACGTAAAGTAGCTGACGCTATCAAAAGATCCCGTCAGATGGCTTTGTTACCTTATGTAACTGATTTATTTAAATAGTAGATCTTATTAGTAAACCATCCCTAATCTCGTGGTCTAAATAAAATAAAGACCAAGGCGAGTGACAGCAGATAAAAATGCTGGGCTCTTGGGAACTAAAAAAAATATATGCAAGTAATATTAATTAAAGATGTTGACAATTTAGGTGGTAAGGATGAAGTAGCAAACGTTAAAAACGGATATGCACGTAATTTCTTATTTCCTACAAAATGTGCTGTAGAAGCAACTGCTTCTAATGTAAAGCAATTAGAAGAGCGTTTAAAAGTAAAAGCGAAGAAAGAAGCTGCAATGTTAGCTGAAATCAATAAAGTAATTACTGTATTAACTGGTAGCCCAGTTAAATTAAAAGCTAAGACAGGCGCGAATAATAAAATATTCGGAAGTGTTACTTCTTTACAAGTTACTCAAGCTATCCGCGATCAAAAAGGATACGAAATTGATAGAAGACGTATTACCATACAAGATGAAATCAAAGAATTAGGAACCTTTAAGGCAACTATTGACTTTGGTAATGGTCAAACAACTGATATTGAAATTGAAATATGCGCAGAAGCTTAATTAGCCCAAGCCCTCTTATACGACCATTTGCACCCTAAAAAGTGCCCAAAACCCCTCTCGATACCTTCGGGAGGGGTTTTTTGTTGAATTTTAAGGCTATTTATCCACCTAAAACATTAAAAAAGTGTATAAATAATGGAATTCTATTAAATATGCCTATCTTCGATGTCCTAATGGCGGATT
>CAINWZ010000138.1 GCA_903854725.1 uncultured Bacteroidota bacterium | reverse complement strand
CTTTTTGAATTTTTTCTTTGACCAATAATAACATTTACACCATTTTCTTTTTGGTTTAATGCTTGTCCTGGACCTTGCACACCATAGCCAATAACTGCTATTGTTTCATTTTTTAAAACTTCTTGTGCTTTTGCCAACGGAAACTCTTCACGAGTTACTACATTTTCTTCTGTACCTCCGAAATTTAACTTTGCCATTTTAATTAGTGTTTAGATTTTTTGTTTAATTAATTTATTTTTAAAAATATGTATTCTTGTTTTTTTATTTATTGTTCGGTTCAAAAGCGACTCCTCTATTTACTACATAGTAAATACAGCTTCTCTTTTTCCTAAATATTCATTTTCAATGACATCTTCACTGGGTTCTCTTTTTTCGAAGTCTTTTAACTTTTCATGAAAACCGCTGCTTTCTTTGATAATAGCCACTCTTGCACTTCGTACAAACTCAACCAAACCAAAGGGCTCTAAGGCTTTCATTAACTTATTAGTTTCTTCTCTATGGCCCGTTGTTTCAAATACAATAAAGTCTTTTCTTATCGCTACCGCTCTTGCCCCATACTCTCTTAACAAGCGCTCAACTTTTACTTTTTCTGTAATTTCTTCAGACAATACTTTATACAAGGCTAACTCCTGCCATACAATTTCATCATTGGTATTAAAATAAGCTTTTAGTACTTCTACTTGTTTTTCTATTTGTCTTACCACTTTCTTTACCACATCGGCGGACTCCATTACAACAATCGTAAAACGGTGTATACCTGCAATTTCAGAAGGGGATGTATTTAAGCTTTCAACATTAATTTTTCTTCTAGAAAAAATAATGGCTATACGATTCAACAACCCTACTTGGTTTTCGGTATACACAGTAATCGTGTATTCTTGTTTCTCCGTATTTGTTTCCATAGTATCTAGTTTTATATTTTATGTCAACTTTACTTAAGTCTTATTTCACTCACGCTGCAACCCTGTGGTACCATAGGGAATACATTATTCTCTTTACCCACCATAACTTCTAACAAATAAGATCCTTTATGTGCTATCATAGTTTGAATGGCTTTTTCTAAATCTTTACGATGCTCCACTTTTGCACCCTCAATACCATACGCTTTGGCAACCATAACATAATCGGGACTTTGAATATCTACAAATGAATAGCGCTTATCGTTAAACAATTGTTGCCACTGACGTACCATGCCTAAAAACTGATTGTTTAAAATCATTATTTTAACATCCACACCTGTTTGCATGATTGTTCCTAATTCTTGTATCGTCATTTGTATACCTCCATCACCAATCACAGCAATAACAGTTCTATCTAAGGCGCCAAACTTTGCACCAATAGCTGCTGGTAATGCAAAGCCCATTGTGCCTAATCCACCAGAAGTAACATTACTTCTCGTTTCATTAAATTTGGTATATCTACAAGCCACCATTTGATGTTGACCCACATCTGTTACTACGACTGCATTTCCTTTAGTTGTTTCATTGACCAATCGTATTACTTCTCCCATTGTCATTTCATCTGTACTTGGATATATTTCTTCCTTAATACATTGATCATATTCTTTTTGTGTATAGTCTGCAAAAACTTTTAACCATTCAGATCTATCTTTTTCTTGTATACCCAAAGTAAGCAATGGTAATGTTTCTTTGCAATCACCCCATACACCCACATCTGCTTTTACATTTTTATCAATTTCAGAAGGGTCTATATCTAAGTGAATTACTTTAGCTTGTTTTGCATATTTATCTAGTCTTCCTGTTACACGATCATCAAAACGCATACCCACCGCAATTAATACATCACACTCATTGGTTAATACATTCGGACCATAATTACCATGCATCCCCAACATGCCCACATTTTGTGGATGATCGGTTGGTAATGCACTTAAACCTAATATAGTCCAAGCCGCTGGCATGCCTGATTTTTCTATAAACTTTTTAAATTCTTTTTCCGCTTTACCCAAGATGACGCCTTGTCCAAAAATCACTAATGGTTTTGTTGCATTATTAATTAAGGCAACTGCTTCGTCAATATAATTTTTTCTTATAACAGGCTTGGGTCTATAACTTCTAATATGATTACAAGGTGTATAGCCTTCGTAATCGAAAGGTTGCATTTGTGCATTTTTTGAAATATCAATTAATACAGGGCCTGGTCGTCCGCTTCTTGCTAAATAAAAAGCTTTAGCTAAAATGCCTGGTATCTCAGTGGCATCTGTAATTTGATAATTCCACTTGGTGACCGGCATGGTAATATTAATAATATCCGTTTCTTGAAAAGCATCTGTCCCTAATAAATGCGCGAACACTTGCCCAGTAATACAAACAAGCGGCGTACTATCTATCATCGCATCCGCTAATCCTGTTACTAAATTGGTAGCCCCTGGCCCACTCGTGGCAAATACAACTCCACATTTTCCAGAAGTACGCGCATAACCTTGTCCAGCATGAATTCCACCTTGTTCATGTCTAACTAAAATATGTTTTAGTCTATCATTGTAATCATACAATGCATCATAGATAGGCATAATAGCGCCGCCTGGATAACCAAATATTGTTTCGGCTCCTTCTGCAATACAAGCTTCTAATACTGCTTGCGCTCCTGTTAATTTTTTTGTTGCCATACTTAAAATATTTTTTACTCCTGGTCAGTTACGCATCCTTCACTTGCGTCTTTTACCAACTTTGCATATTTCCATAAAACACCATTGGTTGCTTTTAAAGCAGGCTGTTGATAAGCAGCACGTCTTTTTGCAATGGTTGCTTCATCTACTTTTAAAGTCATTTTACGCGTAGGTACATTTAATTCAATAATGTCATTGTCTTCTACCAGTCCAATCAATCCCCCTTTATAGGCTTCGGGTGTGATATGTCCTACCACAAAACCATGCGTACCTCCGCTAAATCGGCCATCAGTTATTAAAGCCACCGACTTGCCTAAACCTGCGCCAATAATAGCTGAAGTAGGTTTTAACATTTCAGGCATACCTGGTGCGCCAATAGGACCTACATTTTTTATAACAACCACATCTCCTTGTTTAATTTTTCCTGAATTGATTCCTGCAATCAATGATTGCTCTCCATCAAATACGCGCGCTGGTCCTTCAAATACATCGCCTTCTTTTCCAGAAATTTTAGCAACACTTCCACCCGTCGCTAAATTGCCGTACAATATTTGTAAATGTCCTGTTGCTTTTATTGGATTTTCTTTGGGGTAAATTATTTTTTGTTGATCAAAATCTAAAGTAGGCGCTGCTGCTAAATTTTCGGCAATGGTTTTTCCAGTAACGGTTAAACAATCTCCATGTAACCAACCTTGCGCTAACATATATTTCATGACAGCAGGTACTCCTCCATATTGATGTAAATCTTGCATCAAATATTTTCCTGATGGTTTAAAATCGGCTAAGACTGGAATTTTATCACTAATAGTTTGAAAATCATCTTGCGTGAAAGCCACGCCCACACTCTTTGCCATCGCAATCATATGTAGTACTGCATTCGTGCTTCCTCCTAAAACCATAATCACTGCCACCGCATTTTCAAATGCTTTACGTGTCATGATATCGCGCGGCTTAATATCGCGTTCTAATAATAATCGAATGGCTTTTCCTGCATCCTTACACTCTTGTTGTTTCTCTTCACTCAATGCTGGGTTGGAAGAAGAATAAGGTAAACTCATTCCCAAAGCTTCAATGGCTGCTGCCATTGTATTGGCTGTATACATTCCACCACATGCACCTGCACCTGGACATGCATGTTGTACAATACCTTTGAAATCGGCTTCTGATAATTGCCCTGCAATTTTTTGTCCCAATGCTTCAAAAGCAGAAACAATATTTAAATCCTGTCCTTTATAATGACCTGGTGCAATGGTTCCACCATAAATCATAATCGATGGGCGATTTAAACGACCCATCGCAATTAATGAACCTGGCATATTTTTATCACATCCTGGCACTGCAATTAAGGCATCATAATATTGTGCGCCACAAACTGTTTCAATACTATCTGCAATCACATCACGACTTACTAAAGAATAACGCATGCCGTCTGTTCCATTACTCATTCCATCACTTACACCAATGGTATGAAAAGTCAATCCCACTAAATCATTTTCCCAAATACTTTTTTTAATATCTGCAGCTAACGCATTCAAATGCATATTACAAGTATTGCCATCATAGCCCATACTTACTACACCTACCTGCGCTTTTTGTAAATCGGCATCGGTTAAACCAATACCATAAAACATAGCTTGCGCTGCCGGTTGGGTAGGATCTAGCGTAATTGTTTTTGAATATTTATTTAATTCCATTTGTTTGTAGTGCTTTAATTTTTGTTCTTTCGAAATCAGTCTGTAAAATTAATCTTGTTTTACTTCTAAACCTTATAACAATCGTTCGTTTAACCTTAATTTATATATGATTTTGGTTATTAAATAATGGTTGATTTGTGTAACCTTTCGTGGTGGACATGTCCTTCGCCAGTTACTTGCTTCTCGATGTACTCGCAAATCAAATCTCCTATCGCTGAAGTGGCATAACTATTTAAAGCATCAATATCTTTTGAAACAAACTTATTGCTCAAACACCAATCAACTGCTTCTCTCACAATTGTTGCTTCTTGTTGCATGCCAAAATGATCTAATAGCATGGCTGCAGATAAAATAGATCCCATTGGGTTAGCAATGTCTTTCCCTTTTGCTTGCGGATAAGAACCATGTATAGGTTCAAACAAGGCTACCGTATTTCCTACGGATGCAGAAGGTAGCATACCTAATGAACCCGCTAAAACAGATGCTTCATCACTAATAATATCTCCGAATAAATTTTCAGTTAACACGACATCAAATTGCGCAGGATTTAAAATAATTTGCATAGCCGCATTGTCTACAAATAAATAATCGACAGTTACATCGGAATATTGCGCACACATTTTTTGAACCACTTTACGCCACAATCTTGAAGTTTCTAAAACATTGGCTTTGTCTACTAAAGTTAATTTTTTGCTTCTCTTTTGTGCATATTGAAATGCTAAATGTGCAATGCGTTCTATCTCTGCAACAGAATAAGAACAATTATCAGTGGCTACCGTTCCATCTGCACTCAAACTTTTTTCACCAAAATAAATACCACCCGTTAATTCTCTAAAAATAATGAAGTCTACGTTTTCTAGTATCCTTGGTTTTAAAGGAGTAAGATGTTGTAAGGTTTCATAAGTTTTTACGGGACGAATATTAGCAAATAATTGTAATTCTTTTCTCAATTTTAATAGGCCTTGTTCGGGGCGCACTTTGGCAGAAGGATCATTATCATATTTAGGATCGCCAATCGCCCCAAATAAAATAGCATCACTTGATAAACATATTTTAATAGTTTCATCTGGTAAAGGATTGCCAGTTTCATCAATAGCAATTGCCCCCAATAAAGCATGCTCATAACTAAACTCATGTTTAAATTGTTTAGCGATGATGTTTAATACTTTAATGGATTGTTGCGTTACCTCTGGTCCAATGCCATCACCTAGTATAACTGCTATTTTCTTTTTCATAATGATAATTGGTTTATATCCTAATTCATTTTATGGTTTAGTTCAAACTGTTCTATCTCTTTTTTGATGCTTAATAAATAATCAATATCATCATAGCCATTTAACATACATGTTTTCTTATACGCATTGATATCAAATGTTTCAGCAGCACCTGTCTTATCAATTATAATGGTTTGCTTTTCTAAATCAATGGTTAAAGTAGCTTCCGCTCCTTTTGCAAATATTTGTTGCAAAAAAGCATCTGTAACCGTTACTGGTAATACCCCATTATTTAAGGCATTGTTTTTAAAGATGTCTGCAAAAAAACTAGACACAACTACCTTAAATCCATAATCTTGTATTGACCAAGCAGCATGTTCACGAGATGAACCACATCCAAAATTTTTAGCAGCTACTAAAATGTCTCCGCTATATTGTTTTTGATTTAAAACAAAATCGGCTTTGGGTTTTGTTTCATCATCATTCTCATAACGCCAATCGCGAAATAAATTTTTACCAAATCCTTCCTTTGTTGTTGCTTTCAAAAAACGAGCGGGTATAATTTGATCCGTGTCTACGTTTTCTATGCGTAGGGGAATAAATCTGCTTGTTATTTTTTGTAATGATTGCATACTTAATTTTTTAATTCAACATTGTTCTGATGTCCATAATCTTTCCTGTTAACAAAGCCGCAGCTGCTGTTAAAGGGCTTGCTAATAAAGTTCTTGCACCTGCTCCCTGACGTCCTTCAAAATTTCTATTACTCGTACTTATACAATATGCACCTGCAGGAATTTTATCTTCATTCATGCCTAAGCAAGCGCTGCATCCCGCTTGTCTTATTTCAATACCGGCGGCTGTAAATATTTTATCTAACCCTTCTGCTTTAATTTGTTTAGCCACTTCTTGCGAACCTGGCACAATCAAAGTTTTTACATTCGGATCTTTTTGTTTTCCTTTTATAATACTTGCTACCAAGCGGAAATCTTCGATGCGTGAATTTGTACAAGATCCAATAAAGACATACTGTACCGGCATACCTAACAAGGTTTGACCAGCTTGTAAACCCATATACTTCAATGCTTTTTCAAAATTTTGTTTCTCTGTAGGATCTGTTATACTATTCAGTGTTGGCAAGGTTCCAGTTACAGACAAGCCCATGCCAGGGTTTGTTCCATAAGTAATCATCGGATCAATTTCAGCTGCGTTGATATTTATTTCTAGATCAAACTTTGCAGCTGCATCTGTATATAATTGCTTCCAGCCTGCTAATTGTATTTCCCAATCTGCTCCTTGTGGTGCGAAAGGTCTGCCCTTCATATAATTATAAGTAGTTTCATCTGGTGCAATAATGCCGCCTCTTGCGCCCATTTCAATACTCATATTACAAATGGTCATACGCGCTTCCATGCTTAATGCGCGAATAGCAGATCCTGCATATTCAACAAAATATCCTGTGGCACCACTTGCAGATATTTTAGCGATTATGTATAAAATAATATCTTTTGATACTACTCCATTTTGTAAACTTCCTTCAATATTTATGCGCATTACTTTTGGCTTTGACTGCATCACACATTGAGAAGCAAAAACCATTTCTACTTCGCTTGTTCCAATTCCAAAAGCAATAGATCCAAAAGCTCCATGTGTAGAGGTATGACTATCGCCACATACAATTGTCATGCCTGGTTGTGTAATACCTAATTCTGGACCAATCACATGTACAATACCTTGATTGGGATGTCCTAGGCCATATAATTCAATGCCATGTTTTTGACAATTTTCAATTAAAGTATCTACTTGAAATTTTGACAATTGATCTGCAATAGGTAAATGCTGATTCATCGTAGGCACATTGTGATCTGCTGTTGCCACTATTTGTGTAGGACGAAATAATGTAGCGCCTCTTTTTTCAATACCACTAAAAGCTTGCGGGCTGGTTACTTCATGTATGAGATGCTTGTCGATATACAATACCGATGGACCATCTTCAATGATCTTTACCACATGCTTGTCCCAAATTTTATCAAATATTGTTTTTCCCATCTTCTAAAATATTTTTATTGACAACTTTTTATTTTGAATACGCTGTAGCCATTTCCACTAAATCATCATGTGTAACTTCTTTCTTTTTGTCTGCTACTTGTAAAAATGTAGGATATAAAATATCAATATCATTTCTAGTATAATGATATCCTAATTTTTCTAATCGATGTGCTAGCGCACTACGACCACTTCTTGCTGTTAAAACAATTTTACTCGCTTCTGCACCTACTAATTCAGGATCTATGATTTCATAGGTTTGTGCTTCTTTTAAAAATCCATCCTGATGAATACCTGATGAATGTGAAAAAGCATTTCCCCCCACTATGGCTTTATTGGGTTGAACGCTCATGCGCATTATTTCTGAAACCTCATGGCTGATTGGATTTAAAAGCCTTGTATTGATATTAGTATAATATCCTAAATCTTTATGTTGATTTAAAACCATTACAACTTCTTCTAGTGCAGTATTACCTGCGCGTTCTCCCAATCCATTAATGGTACACTCAATTTGTCTTGCTCCGCCCATCACACCTGCCACTGAATTTGCAGTAGCCAATCCTAAATCGTTATGACAATGACAAGATAAAATGGCTTTATCAATATTGGGAACATTGTTTACCAAGTATTCCATTTTTGCTTGGTATTGATAAGGTAAACAATAACCTGTAGTATCTGGAATATTTAAAGTGGTCGCACCTGCTTTCACAACAGCCTCAATGACTCTTGCTAAATATTCATTATCGGTACGGCCTGCATCTTCTGCATAAAATTCAACATCGTCAGTAAAGTTGCGCGCTAATTTTACGGCACTAATGGCACGTTCGATTATTTCTTCGCGCGTTGAGTTAAATTTATGTTTGATATGCAAATCAGAAGTACCAATGCCTGTATGAATTCTAAAACGCTTTGCAGGTTTTAAAGCAGCAGCAGCAACTTCAATATCATTTTGAACTGCACGAGACAATCCGCAGACAACTGTGTTTTTTAAAGTTTTAGCAATTTGATTTACCGATTCAAAATCACCAGGGCTAGAAACGGGGAATCCTGCTTCTAAAATATCTACCCCCAATTCTTCTAATCTTACCGCTAAAGCCAATTTCTCCTTAGCGTTTAATTTACAGCCAGGAACCTGCTCGCCGTCTCTTAGTGTGGTATCAAATATGAACACTTTTTGACTCATCGTTAATTCGTTTATTTAGTTATAGTACCAATGCCTTTTTTGACCCTTTTTGGGAGGACTCAATTTCAGGCATCTTATTGATTATTAATATGTTACAGATAAAAAACGGGCTTATCGCCCGTTTATTGTTCAAATTTACCACCTATTAACAAGTAATTCACATCATTTTTATGGCTAATTTACAATGTGTAATGGAGGCAATATTTGATTAAATGATTGATATTCAATAACTTGAACTAAAATTAGCTACGATGCCCAACCTAAGTACGGAGGCAATATTTATTTTGGTTAAATCCCTGGAAAGGGCTGAAAAACGCAACTTCAAACTGTATGTGAAGCGCAATTCAGCTTCTGCCGATTTAAAGATCATCCAGCTTTTTGATGCCCTAGACAAAATGAAGGCATATGATGAGGAAGAATTGCTCCGCAAAAACGAGTCCATTCAAAAGCAACAACTCTCCAATTTAAAGGCACATTTATATGATCAAATTTTATCAAGTTTAAGAATTGTAAAACAGAGCGAGAATATAGATTTACAAATTCACGAACAACTAGACCATGCTAAAATTTTATACAATAAAGGATTGTACATACAAAGTTTACGGGTACTTGAAAAAATAAAATGGCTCACCAAACAGAATAATCAAGTCACTTATTTATTACAGGTTTTATTTTTAGAAAAGAAAATTGAATCCTTGCACATTACAAGAAGTATGCAGGATCGCGCAAAACAATTGAGCGAAGAAATTGATGAAGTGAATATTAGATTAGATCATATTGCTAAAATTTCAAATCTTTCTTTACAATTATATGGTTGGTATATTCAACATGGACATGCCCGTAATAATGAAGATAGGCTAGCACTTGATATCTTAATGCAAGATCCTATTATTGAAAACATAAAATCATCGGAAGGTTTTTATGAAAGAATGTACCGCTATCAATGTTATTGTTGGTATGGATTTATTACACAGGATTTTTTAATGCATTATAGGTATTCACAAAAATGGGTAGATCTATTTGATGCTACAGAAAATATGAAGCATATTGAAACGGCTCAATATGTTAAAGGACTACACAATTTAATTACTTCTCATTTTGATTTAAGAAATTTTCAAAAATTAAATGAAACAATTGCCATTTTAGAAAATTATAGTAACACCCCTATTGTATTAAACAATAAAAATAATTTAATTCAAAGCTTTATTTATTTATACATTGCTAAAATAAATAAACACTTTTTAGAGGGTAGTTTTAGTGAAGGCTTAGCCATGATACCCGCTATGGAAGCCAAGTTGAAGGAAATTGAATTATACCTTGATAGTCACCGTGTACTTGTGTTTTACTACAAAATTGCCTGTTTATACTTTGGTGCGGGGAAACCTGCAAAGGCCATAGATTATTTAAATCGCATTATAAATTGGAAGTTGAACTTAAGAGATGACTTACAATGTTACGCACGTTTATTGCATTTAATTGCACATTATGAAATGGGCAATAGCGAGGTAGTAAATCACTTATCTAAATCGGTATATCGATTTATGTATAAAATGAAAAACTTAAGTACAGTAGAAGAAGTTTTATTTAATTTTTTAAGAAAATCTATTCAAGCTGGCGGGGAAGAAAACAGCTTATTAAATAACAAGGTTGCTATTAAAAAGTCATTCGCTGTTTTATTAGAAACACTACAACCACTTACTACTAATAAGTTAGAAAGTCGCGCCTTTATGTATTTAGATATTATTTCTTGGCTAGAAAGTAAAATTCAAGGCAAACAAGTGCAAACTATTATTCAAGAAAAATTCTTAGCGTAAATAATTTTTATTTTACGATCTCTCTAGTGACTAAATTAAATCGACTTCCTGAGGCCATCATTTTAAAAGGTTTGACTACGCTGCCCCATTTCTTTTTTTGTTCTGCCCAATCCTTTGGATCATATAGCATCGCATATGATTTACCCCAAACTTTAAATTGTCCTGCTTCCACAATAATTGCAGTGGATTCATCTAATCCAATACCTAAAGTGCCTGGATAGTATTCAATAACGGGTATTAAATCAAATTGTCGATTGCGCACAAGTACATGTTGGTCTAAAGCGGTATTGGTCATAAAGGAAAACGCAGGATTAAAAGCATATTTTTTGCTTAAATCATCACGGGCATCTCCTCCAACCATTAAGGAGCCCATAATAGTGGCTCCCGCCGATGTGCCCATGATTACACCACCTCTATCTAATAAAGCTATGAATTCATCATATAACTTTGTGCCTGCATAGGCATCTGCAATTAATTGTTGATCGCCTCCTCCAAAATACAAGCCCTTGGCATTGCGTAATAAAGCAATATTTTTTGGATCATCTGCTTCTTTTTTATTGCGCGTATGTATGGTGCTTAAATTATTAAAACCTTGCGATGTAAATTTTATTAAGTGTTCTCCTTTTTGGATATACTCTTCATCTGTTGTGGCCGTAGGAATATAAACAACTGGCTGATCCTTGCCACCACAATAATTTGCAAAAAAAGAAAATAAAGAATCGGGAATAGCACCCCCACCAATAATAATTAATTTGCCTTTATGATTATAAAATGGGTTTTCTTGAGCATTGACAGCAGTAAAAATGGCACTGTAAAAAATGACTAACAATAAAAAACCTACTTTTTTGGGTATCATAGTTATTTAGTTATACATACATTGCTTCTATCTCTTTCTCAAAATTACCCAATACAACTTTTCTTTTGATACTTAGCTTCGGCGTCATTTCGCCATTATCAATATTCCACTCGCGTGGTATTAAGGCAAACTTTTTAACTTGTTCTACTTGATTAAATAATTTATTATACTCATCCACTGTGTCTTGTAACATGGTAAGCACCATCGTGTTTTTAATAATTTCGGCATTACTCACATACTCAATACCATGCTGCTTTGTCCATTCTTTTAACTTCGCAAAAGAAGGAACAATTAAAGCACTTACAAAACGTCTGTTATCACCTATCAGCATTATTTGTTCAATGAAAGGACTTTCCTTCATTTTATTTTCAATAGGTTGTGGTGCCACATATTTACCACCACTGGTTTTAAATAATTCTTTTTTACGATCGGTTATTTTTAAATATTTGCCATCTACCAATTCACCAATATCACCTGTATGTAACCAGCCATTAATAATAGTTTCGGCTGTTAAATCGGGGCGCTTGTAATAACCCAACATCACACTAGGACCAGCCACACAAATTTCTCCATCAGCTTCTAGTTTATAGTCAACCCCTTCTATTACCGGACCTACTGTTCCATATTTAGAACCTCCAATATTGCGTTGATTCACACTGATGATGGGACTATTCTCTGTTGGGCCATAGCCTTCATACACTGGTATTTGAGCTGCATTAAAGATGCGTAATAATTTAACTTGACAAGCAGCTCCTCCTGTTACAATAAATTTTACGTTATTGCCAACTGCTTCACGCCATTTTACAAATATTAATTTATTGGCCAACTTTAATTGCGTGCGATACCACCAAGATCCTGGAATTAAATTATCGTATTGTTCACCCAACGCAACTGCCCAGAAAAATAATTTTCTTTTTACACCCGTCAATTCTTCTCCCTTCATCATTATTTTTTCAAACATTTTTTCTAGTAATCTTGGCACTGTTGAAAAGCCATCTGGTGAAATTTCTTTTAGGTTATCGCCAATAGTATCTAAACTTTCGGCATAATAGATGCTCATACCACTAAACATATAAATATAAGTGGCTAATTTTTCAAAAATATGATTCAAAGGCAAGAAGCTCAATACTTTTTGGTCAGGTGCATCATTAAATGGAAAAGATTTTTTTCCCATCATTAAATT
>CAINWZ010000137.1 GCA_903854725.1 uncultured Bacteroidota bacterium | reverse complement strand
TGAACTAAACAATGGCGCTGTAGCTCAGTTGGTAGAGCAAAGGACTGAAAATCCTTGTGTCCCCGGTTCGAGCCCGGGTGGTGCCACAAGCCCTTAACGAAAGTTGAGGGCTTTTTTGTTATAAAACCATAAAGCACTAAGCCACTTCACCTTATTTATATAGTAATTGATAATATATAAGGCCAATATTAAACTATTACAATATTAATATATCAAATAGTATAATTAAAAGAGACAAGTGAAGAATTTAAAGTTATTTATTACGATATTAATAATTTTATTGATAAATATTACGCTAACGGGTTTTTTATTGGTTTCTGTTAAGCGTCCTCTCATTTACTACGAATATCTATTTCTCCCCGTTGTTTTAATTCTAGCAGCAAAACACCTTTATCGAACAATAATTTTAATAGGATTAACCTTATTAGATATTATTTACAATGTGTCTCATGTATATTTTTTCGATCTATTTAATTATGTGGAAAAACTACCCTCCTTATTAATCACTAAATTTTCAATTCTTTTTTGGGTAGGTATTGTATTTGCGCTTTCTCTATTTATACTACTATGCCATTTTTTAATAATTCTTTTTGAAAAAAAATTAGCACAGTTTAAAACCAATATGCTAATTCCTAATATACTACTTAGTTGCTTTTTGTTTTTAGTGGTTTATGGCATAGACTTTTTAAATGGAGACACCCTAATGAGCAAAAAGCCATATGGCTATGGCCAGTTAAATATTGGCAAATCGATAATCAAAGATGTTTATGATGATTTTGGCGTATTTAAAAAAGGCAGAAAAAAAGTACATGAGTTAGCAGATTTTAAAAATATTAATAGCGACTCCTCTTTGGCCTATAAGTATTTTTATAATTCAACTGAAAATAATGAAGTGGTTGTTATGATTGAAAGCTGGGGCTTAATGGAAAACGAAACACTAAGAAGCTTACAGTTACTACCTTTTACTCAATTAGACACCTCAAAGTATAGCGTAAGATTTGAAAAAAGTTATTTTGGCGGAGGCACTACGCCTGCAGAAAGTAGAGAGCTATTAAATAAAGAAGGGGAAGGTTATTATGCTGTCATAAATCATAATTCCTGTGATATTAAAAGTTTAATCCAAAGAAAAAATGAATTGCATTATTATACAAGTGCGGTTCAATCCTTTTCTACCTCGTATAGCTTAGGACAAAAGTTTAGAGAAATTTTAGGTTTCAAAAATATAAAAGGGTATACTTACTTTCACGATACATTAAAGCTGCCACAAAATTTTAACAACCATTATGAAGCAGTAGATGACGAGGATGTGTTTTCTTATATTTTTCAAAATCAATCAAAAAATTTCAAGTCTTTTACCTATTGCCTAACCATTAATACACATTTACCATTTGTATTAAGCAAAGAGCAAAAAGTAGAAACGGGCTTTCAGCAAATTCGTTCTACATATGGCTCTTTATTTCCTTCCGAAGAAACCATGCAACGCTATTATCGAATGAATCAGGAACTAAAATACTTGGCAGCATTAATAAGTAAAAACGATTTTGACAAAGTGCTCATAATAGGAGATCATGCACCCCCCTTTGTTTTTAATAGTGAAAGAGATTTTTTCTCAAGCGAGTATGTTCCAGCACTGATTATTGAAAAAAAGAAAATACAACATCCTTCTAAACCATTGTAGTTCAATATATTACTCTAAATGTATCGCCCCGTTTTCTAATAGGATTATTTCTCAAAACTTAGCTTAATTTAGTGAAGCCTCTTAAACGACTTCATTAAATACAATTATATGAACAAGCTTCTTTTGTTTTCATTTTTTTTATTGTCCCACTTTTTTTCTTTTGCACAGGGTCCTAAAGTATTAGTGATAACAGCACATCCAGATGATGAAACAAATTTTTCAGTATCGTTGTTTAAAATAACAAGAGAACTAAAGGGAACGGTTGATATGGCGGTGATGACAGATGGCGGAGGTGGATTTGCTGATGCGCAATTAGGAGCCATGTATTTTGGACTTCCCTTAACCGATTCAATTGTTGCAAGAACACATCTTCCTATGATTAGGAAACAAGAAATTTTAAATGCTGCCAAAATAATGGGCATTAGAAATATTTATTTCATGGAGCAACCCGATGATTTTTATTCTACTAATATCGAGCCTTATATTTCTGGTAAAAACTGGAATATTGCTTATGTCGAAAAAAGATTAGACGTTTTGTTGGCAGAACGTGGATATGATTTTGTTATAACGATGTTACCAGAACCAGGCCAACACGGACATCATAAGACAGCGGTATTAATGGGATTAAGAGCTGTTCAACGTTTTAACGGACCCAACAAGCCTATTATTATTGCTGGTAGCACCAAGATGAATGGCAATAAGGATTCTGAATTTTCTATGCTTGTTGGTTTTCCCGAAACAAAAATTAATGCAACTGCCCCACATTTTATTTTAAATAGAGCCTACAGGTTTGCAGAAAATGATAAACTAAGTTATAAGATTGTTGCCGATTGGGTTATTGCAGAATATAAATCTCAAGGAGCCATTCAAGAAGGCGCTATTCATAAATCAGACCAGGAGGTTTATTATTATTTTGACATTAACGATGTAAGTGGCATTCAAAAAGTAAAAAAATTATTTGATGATTTAGCCAAGAGCGGATTTCAACCAATCGTTAACAAATAAAATATGAAAAGGTATTTTGTTTTATCCACCTTTAGCCTATTTTGCTTTATATCGGTAGCTTTTGCACAAAAAACAACCAAGGTAAATGAAATTGTTCCTGTTTTTATTTCAGGAACAGAGGGATATAAAACCTATCGAATACCCGCAATCATTAAGGCGCCCAATAATGATTTACTTGCTTTTTGTGAGGGCAGGGTGGCTTCTTCCAATGATTTTGGCAATGTAGACATTGTCATGAAACGTAGTACTGACAAGGGTAAAACCTGGTCTAAGATGACGATCATTGTTAATAATGATTCTCTTCAAGCAGGGAATAGTGCGCCGGTAGTA
>CAINWZ010000136.1 GCA_903854725.1 uncultured Bacteroidota bacterium | reverse complement strand
TAAGAAATCGGCAATGGGCATTCTCTTTTTTCCTTCCCACTGAATGTCATGAATGCCAACATAGCCATTGCTGCAGGCAATTTTCGCAAAG
The DNA here is from genome assembly GCA_903854725.1 of uncultured Bacteroidota bacterium. GTDB lineage: Bacteria > Bacteroidota > Bacteroidia > Chitinophagales > Chitinophagaceae > Sediminibacterium. The sequence goes on along the minus strand of CAINWZ010000136.1, from coordinate 31,456 downwards.
GTTTTACCATCTGTAATAAAACTTCCTGGTTGTTCTGTGCTGGGAGTATCGATAATATACGTTGAAAAAAGTTTCACCATCTTTCCTTCAATTGTAGTAATTGCGCCAGGGAAAGGCGCCAAGCCTCTGATTAAATTGTGAATGGCAGCAGCTGTTTTAGTCCAATCTATTTCAGAATCCTTTGTAAAAATTTTCGGTGCATGTTTGCTTTTGGCGGCACTCGTTTCGCTTTGCGCTTTTGCTTGAATGGAATTATTATTAAGGCCCTCAATTGTTTTTACTAATAAAGCGGCACCCACTTCCTTCATCGTATCATGCAATTGGCCTGCAGTCATATCCTCCGCAATGTCAATACTTTCTTGTAATAAAATATTACCGGTATCTATGGCATGCTGTAATTGGAAAGTTGTCACGCCTGTTTGCTTTTCTCCATTAATAATTGCCCAGTTAATAGGGGCTGCCCCTCGATAATCTGGCAGCAATGAGCCGTGCACATTTAAAGTGCCCATGGGCGGTAATGACCAAATTATTTCAGGTAACATTCTAAAGGCAACCACTACTTGAAGGTCTGGCTTTAATGTTTGTATCGCTTCCAAAAAATCGGGTGCTTTTAATTTTTCTGGTTGTAAAACAGGAATATTATTTTCAATCGCAAATTGTTTTACGGCACTTTGTTGCAGCTGCATTCCTCTGCCACCCGGTTTATCAGGAGCCGTAACCACCGCTACCACATTCATTTTAGCAGCTAATAAAGCACTTAATGAAGCCACTGCAAAAGCAGGGGTACCCATAAAAATGATCCTTGGTTTTTTGTCCATACTGCAAAGTTAGTTTATCTGCCATAATTATGTACTTTTGCCCTTTGCACCCCTAGGTGCTTTACTAAAAATAAACAATATGCAACAAGTAAAAAATGGGGATACCATTCAAGTGCATTATCACGGTACATTAACTAGTGGTGAGACATTTGACTCTTCAAAAGGAAGAGCTCCTTTAGAATTCGAAGTGGGTACAGGAATGGTTATTCCTGGATTTGATAGTGGTGTATTAGGAATGACAGTAGGCGAGAAAAAAACAATTAATATTCCATTTTTGGAAGCTTATGGGCCTAAACAACCTGAAATGATTGTTGAATTTCCTAAAACTCAGTTTCCAGCCGATTTAAATCCAACAGTGGGTATGGCTTTAACGATGAATAACGGACAAGGACAACAATTTCAAGTAATTGTAGTTGAAGTGAAAGAAGAAGTGGTAGTATTAGATGCTAATCATTCTTTAGCAGGTCAAGACTTAACTTTCGATTTAGAATTGGTCAATATCGATTCTCCTTCTAAAATAATTATGCCTTAATTGGCTCTTTTCATTTTATAAAATGTCCCGCATACCAATTAGGTGTCGGGACATTTTTATTATCTTTAAGCATGGGATTACAATCATTAGAAGTTGCCGATCGTTTAGTTAGATATGTTCAAGTGGATACACAAAGCGACCCTTATTCAAACAGCTTCCCTTCTACAGAAAAACAAAAAAATTTATCAAAAATATTGGTAGATGAATTATTGCAAATGGGTATTACAGATGCGACAATGGATGCCCATGGGTATGTAATGGCAACCATTCCAGCAACGCATCAAAGAAAAGTACCTGTAGTTTGTTTTTGTGCGCATGTAGATACGGCGCCCGATTGCAGTGGAACTTTGGTGAAACCATTATTACATAAAAATTATAATGGAGCCCCCATTATTTTACCGGATGATAAGACTCAAGTTATTTCGACGGATGCGTATCCTTATCTAAAAAAATTTATTGGAAAAAGTATTATCACTGCTTCGGGAAAAACTTTACTAGGGGCTGATGATAAAGCGGGTGTAGCCATTATTATGGAGATGGCTAGTTATTTAATGAAAAACACTTCGATCGAACACGGCACCATTAAAATATTATTTACTCCTGATGAAGAAGTGGGTCGTGGCACTGAATATTTAGACCTCCAAAAATTAGGTGCCGATTTTGGCTATACATTAGATGGGGGAGAATTGGCAAGTTTTGAAATGGAAACCTTTAGTGCCGATAGTTTAGTTTTAACTATTCAAGGCGTTATTGCGCATCCAGGTGCGGCAAAAGGAGTGTTGCAAAATGCCATTAAAATTGCAGGGGCCATTGTTGCCGCATTGCCCAAGCAGTTGAGTCCTGAACATACAGAAGGGAGAGAAGGTTTTGTACACCCCAATCATATTTCAGGAGGTGCCGAATCGGCTACCATTGAATTTTTAGTACGTGACTTTGATACTGCGCAATTAAAAGTACATGCGGAAAGAATATATGCAATAGCTCAAGAAGTAATTGCAAGCAATGCCGATTTTTCCAAGGCCACTGTTACCATGGAGTTAAAGGAGCAGTATCGGAATATGAGAGAAATAATTGATCTACATCCTACGATCGTAGAAAAAGCGTTAACTGCTTACAAATTAGTCGGTTTAACGCCCATTGTGACACCTATTAGAGGGGGTACAGACGGCAGTAGAATGAGTTTCATGGGACTGCCCACACCTAATATATTTACTGGCATGCAAGCTATACATAGCAAGCATGAATGGATAGGTGTTGAAGATATGGAACGGTCTGTTGAAGTATTGGTTACATTGGTAGGAATAATTTAACAAATTGATAGTTATTCACATACTTTTATTTTTAAATAAAACACTTTAACTTTAATTCATAAATTTAACGCCATGTTGTTTTTGTTACAAGTTGCCGAAGATAAAATTTCTTTATTGAGTTTATTACAGAAAGGAGGATGGATCATGTATCCCTTATATTTCCTTTTAGTAATAGCCATTTTTGTTTTTATTGAGCGTGTTTTAGCTATCAAAAAAGTAGGGACCATTGATCCTAAGTTTATGCTTATCATTAAAGACAATATTATGTCTGGCAATGTGGATGCTGCAAAAAGTATGGCTAAAAGTGTAGACAATCCTGTTGCTAAAATGATTGAAAAGGGTTTAATGAGAATTGGCAAGCCTATTGATGCGATTGAAAAGAGTATGGAGAATGTAGGGAAGTTGGAAATGTATTCCATGGAAAGAAATTTAAATATTTTATCATTGGTGGCAGGTATCGCTCCTATGTTTGGATTTCTAGGAACGATAGTAGGTATGGTGCAATTATTTTATGGTATTGCTTCTACAGGAGAATATACCTTGAATACTATTGCTGGTGGAATTTATACGAAAATGATTACTTCGGCTACAGGTTTAATTATTGGTCTAATAGCATATGTCGGACATAACTATTTATCTACACAAATAGATAAAACGGCCAATAAGATGGAAACAGCTAGTGCCGATTTTTTAGATATTTTACAAGAATCAACTCATTCTTAATCTATGAACTTAAGAAAGCGATTAAGAAATTCTCCGGAAGTGCATACGGGCGCTTTAAATGATATATTATTTATATTGTTACTCTTCTTTTTGATAGTATCTACTTTAGCCAATCCGAATGTTATCAAAGTGTCTAATCCAAAAGCTTCTAGTGATACCAAGGCGAAGCAAACGGTGGTAGTGACTATTGATAAGGAACAAAACATATTTATTGGTTCCACGCCAGTAACCATTGGGGCACTGCCTGTAGAATTAAAAACTTTCTTGGATAAAGAAACAGAAAAGCCTTCTGTTGTTATCAATGGAGATAGTGTTGCTAATTTAGGTGTTACCATTCAGGTGATGCAAATTATTAAGTCTTTAGGTGCTACACCTGTGGTGGCTGTAAACCCTGCGCATTAGAGCCATTTTCTATTTTAGGCTTGCTCGTATCATTCTGTTTTTCCCAAAACTATCTTTTCTTAACTCGGCATGGTAATGCATTTCGTCTAACATGGAAAGTAGGGCTTTGCCTTGATCGTAATGTATTTCAAAAAATAATTGACCATTAGCAGATAAATATTTTTTACCTAAAGTTGCAATGGTTCTATAATATATTAAAGGGTCTTCGTTGGGTACAAATAAAGCAAGGGATGGCTCATGGTTAACAACCTGCTCTTGCATGGTTGATTTTTCACGCTGCGGTATATAGGGAGGATTGCTAACAATAACGTCATAAGTAGTCGCAAGTGTATTTTCACTTAATATATCATGCGCTATCCATTGAATAGAAGCATTTAAATGGAGTGCATTCATTGTTGCTACTTCCAATGCCTCCTTGCTAATGTCTAGGCCAGTTACGGTGCAGGAGGGTAAGGCAAGTTTAAGCGCTAATGCAATACAACCAGAGCCCGTGCCCATATCAATTATTTGTAAGGGTTTATTAATAATACTTGCATAGGAAATAACCCATTCCACTAATTCTTCTGTTTCTGGTCGAGGAATGAGTACATGCTCATTCACTTTTAATTCATTGCCCATAAACCAAGCCTTTCCTAAAATATATTGTATCGGCTTCCCTGACAATAATTGAGTAGCATAAAGTTCAATGGTTTCGATTTGTTCTTTTGTAAGAGGCGTGTTTACATTTACAATTTGTTGCATTCTATTCCATCCTGTGACTTCTTCTAATAACATGCCTATTAAACTACTTAATTCAATGGCATCTATTTTTGCAGACAATTTTTGCTTAAGGAAATTTTTTATCTCTTGTAAACTCATACCACAATGTTACAAATGATTACGCATTATGACCTAGCTTTGAACAAATAATTCTAAGTACTTTTATTTACATGGACCCACATTTTTATAGTACCATTGAAAAGCCTGCTATTGCTGAGTTTAAAGACAGGGGAAGTCGATTTTTGGCTTATTCCTTTCCTGTTGAATCTGTTGATGCTTGTAAAAAGTTAATTGCAGGACTTAAAAAAGAGCATCCCAAAGCTGTTCATTTTTGTGTTGGCTATAGAATAGGGGTAGAAGGACTTGTTTTTAAAGCCAGTGATGATGGTGAGCCAGCAGGTTCGGCGGGGCGCCCCATATTGGGACAGATAGATAGTAAACAACTAACCAATGTGATGGTGGTAGTGGTTCGTTATTTTGGAGGTAGTTTATTAGGCGTGCCAGGTTTAATCAATGCTTATAAAACGGCAACTGCACTTGCTTTACAATTAGTGCCTATTGTTCAAAAGCCCATAGAACTAATGTATGAATTGAATTTTAACTATCACCAAATGAATGATGTGATGATGATTGTGAAGCAGTATAATTGTTCGGTTGTGGCACAAGAAGCACAATTATTTGTGCAATTAAAAATTGGTATACCTAAATCTAGAATAGAAGAAGTACTTAATAAGTTGAACGACTTACGAGATGTAAAAGTAAAGTTGCCATCCTAGGATATACTCTTATCCTAAAGAGAATCTCTTTTAATATTTATAAAAACCTTCTCCCGTTTTAACCCCTAATTTTCCTTCTTTCACCATAGTTACTAATAAAGGACAGGGAGCATATTTCGTATTATTGAAACCTTCTTCCATGATGGTCATGATGTTTTTACAAACGTCCAATCCAATATAGTCGGCTAATTGAAGTGGCCCCATTGGATGCGCCATTCCTAATTTCATAATTTGATCAATAGTGGCAGCATCACTTATGCCTTCGGCAAAAGCATAAATTGCTTCATTAATCATAGGCATTAAAATTCTATTGGCAATAAAACCAGGCGCATCTTTTACAACGCAAGGAATCTTATCTATTTTTTTAGTTAAGGCCACTATGGTTTCAGTTATTTCGCTAGCAGTAGCCTCTCCATTTATTATTTCTACCAATTTCATAATAGGCACTGGATTCATAAAATGCATACCAATAACTTGGGAAGGTCTTTTCGTAACAGCCGCTAATTGTCCAATTGCAATAGAAGAAGTGTTGGTAGCTAGAATGCAGGAGGGCTTTGTATATTGATCAAGGCTTACGAATATCTTTTTTTTGATATCGCTATTTTCGGTAGCTGCTTCAATTACTAAATCCGCATTGGCTACTCCTTTTTCAATTGAATCGAAAGTTGTTATGTTATGTAGTGTAGTTGCTTTATCTGCAGCGCTAATAGTTTGCTTTGCAATTTGTCGATCTAAATTTTTTTCAATAGTGGCAAGTGCTTTTTCTAATGCCGAAGCTTGTGCATCTATTAAGTGAACCGTAAAACCTTTTTGAGCTAGTACATGCGCAATGCCATTGCCCATGGTGCCTGCACCAATAACTGCAATATTTTCCATAACTAACTATTTTTTTGATTTATAGTCTCCTCGTTTCCATGCATTGATAAAACTTCTCCATGCAGTTGGGTTTAATATATTCATAGGAGGCATCTGTCCAGAGTAATAATATTTTGAGGCTTGTTGTGAAAGGGAAGCTCCTACTGCTTCTTTTCCGTCATAAGGCAGACTAGATAAAATAATTCTTTTCTGACTCATACTTGTATTCTTCCTAGCGGTCTCATATAAATCGTCATCTACTTTTGCGTTCACAAAATCTCTTTCAAATTGTGCACGAGAAGGTCTTGCTTTTAAAATAGTGGCAGGCAGAAAATTAGTATCATTCACCATTAATTGAATAACACTATATTGATTGCCTTCTAATTTAGTAGGAATTAAAATAGTTCTATTTTTAAATCCAACGCAAGAAAAAGTAATATACTCGCCTTTATTAACTGCAATAGAAAACACTCCATCATTATTGGTAATAGTGCCACGGCCCTTTTTGTCTACTAATACGCTAGCAAACGGAATCGCCTTCAAGCTATCTGCAGTCATAATAACACCATACAATTGAATGACAGAATCTCGGTAAATATCTACTGTCTGAGCAGCAGCCTTTTTTTGTGTAAGGCTTGTAAGGGCAATAAGGGTTATCAGTATCGTCTTTCTCATGTAGCTACAAATTTAAGCTTCAATCTTTAAATTATCGAACCCATTTTTTGGCATACAAAAAGGGGCGATTTTGTCTAAAATTGAATATTCTGCCTATTAAAACAGCAAAATAAGTGCAATGAACGTTAACTTTGCTGCGATCTATTTTTTTTAACAAAAACTTCCAAAATGACTACCGCGGATATTTTAAAGGCCTTAAGTAATGTGCAGGAACCGGATTTAGGTAAAGACTTGGTTACTTTGAATATGATTAAGGACCTAACAGTGGATGGAGATAAGGTTAGTTTCACGATTGTGCTTACAACGCCGGCTTGTCCGATGAAAGATTTAATGAAAAATGCCTGCGAAAATGCAATCAAATTGCTTGTTAATAAAGCAGCAATCATTCAAGTAAACTTTACTTCCAATACCACCAGCTTAAGAAAGGATGAAAAAACCGTTTTAGGAAAGGTTAAAAATATTATTGCAGTAGTGAGTGGTAAAGGTGGTGTAGGTAAGAGTACTATATCTGCCAATTTAGCATTGGCATTAGCAGAGGGCGGCGCTAAAGTGGGTTTAATGGACGCCGATATTTATGGGCCAAGTGTTCCTATTATGTTTGGCGTAAGAGGGCAAAGGCCTTTAATGAAAGAGGGAGATGGGCAAGGAATAATTATTCCTTTAGAAAAATACGGCATCAAATTAATGAGCATTGGTTTACTTGTTGATGAAAAAGATGCTGTGGTATGGAGAGGGCCTATGGCAAGTAGCGCTATTCGTCAATTTATCACTGATGTTGATTGGGATGAACTAGATTATTTAGTGATTGATATGCCGCCAGGCACGGGTGATATTCATTTAACCATTATGCAAACTGTTCCAGTTACTGGAGTAGTTATTGTAACGACTCCACAAACAGTGGCATTGGCGGATGCAAAAAAAGCTATTGCAATGTTTGGACAAGCCAATGTGAAAGTGCCTATTATAGGCTTAATTGAAAACATGTCTTATTTCACACCAGCTGAATTACCAAACAATAAATATTATTTATTTGGTAAACAAGGAGGACAAAATTTAGCAACAGAATATGATCTGCCATTCTTAGGTGAAATTCCATTAGTACAATCTATTAGAGAAGGCGGTGATGCAGGCATTCCAGCGATGGTAGGAGAAGAAGAAGTTTCTAAAGCAGCTTTAAGAGCTGTGGTTTCTAATGCGGTACGTCAAATAGCTATCAGAAATGCAAATCTTCCTAAAACACAAACAATATCTGTAGCCTAGTATGCCTAATAAAATTATCATAGCTATTGACGGTTATTCTTCTTGTGGCAAAAGCACTTTGGCAAAAGCGTTGGCAACCAAGTTGTCTTATGTTTTTATTGATACAGGGGCTATGTATCGTGCAATTGCATTATACTTTTTAAGAAATGGAATTGATTTTGAAAACGAAATAGAAATCAATAATGCTTTGCAAAATATTAAGTTGAATTTTGTGTACAATCAAGCAACTTTAAAAAGTGATATGGTGCTCAATGGCGAGAACGTAGAAGCAGAGATTAGGGAAATGAGGGTGAGTGAAAAAGTAAGTGAAGTGGCTACCATTGGTGCTGTTAGAGATTTTGCTGTAGCGCAACAACAAGTTATGGGAGAATCAAAAGGAATCGTAATGGACGGAAGAGATATTGGTACAGTGGTATTTCCAACAGCAGAACTTAAAATATTTGTAACGGCCGATCCGGCAATAAGAGTAGAAAGAAGATTTTTAGAACTACAAGCAACTAATCCAACTATTCGTAAGCAGGAAATAGAGGAGAATTTGCAACATAGAGATTTGATGGATACGACCAGAGAGCGAAGTCCCTTAAAACAAGCAGCTGATGCGATTGTGTTAGATAATTCACAAATGACAAGAGAGGAACAGTTTAATCTTGCATTGAGTTGGGCGCTTGCCAAAATTGGATAACTTCTTCCAATTTTTCCTCTACATTATAAAAACTAGCAATTTTTCGAATAACAGATTCCACAACGGTGTCAGGGCAGCTTGCACCACTAGTCATTAATATGGTTATGGATTTTTTATTAGGCAAATAGTTTGATACTTTTTCTACAGTCTTATCCTTCCAATTTGTTTTTATAATTTCATCTTTGTCTAAAATTTTATTAACGTCATCAATAAAATAAGTAGACAATTTTTGTTCACAAAGTTCTACTAGATGAGAGCTGTTACTACTATTTTTACCACCCATTACAATAGCAAGGTCTGCAGGCGTATTTAAAAGTTCAATGACTGCCGATTGGTTGTCGTTGGTAGCATAACAAAGTGTATCACGTGTGTCAGCAAAATGGGCACTAGTATTATCTTTTCCGTATTTAGTGGCAACAATGTTTTTTAAATAATCAGAAATGGCTTGGGTATCAGTGGCTAATTGCGTGGTTTGATTGATGACACCCAGTTTTTTAAAATGGATGGATGGATCAAAGCCTGCCGAATACCTATTTTTAAAATACTTTTCAAAATCAGTCATAGGCAGTTCGCCTAAAATTATTTTACCTAATAATATGGTTTCTTCCATATCATTCACAATTAAGGTAGGGGCATTATTAGCGGCGTGCGAAAAAGTAGCCCTTGTTTCTTCATGCTTTGGTTTGCCATGAATAATAATAGTAAATCCTTTTTTAGCAATTTGATCGCCTCTATTCCAAACTTTTTCAACAAAGGGGCAAGTAGTATTGTATTGTTGAATTTGAATGCCTATTGCATTAATTTTTGCTTCTAATTCTAAGGTAGTACCAAAAGCGGGTATAATGACAACATCTTCTTTTGTTAAGGTTTGTAAGGGTATTAATTCATTTCCATTAGTATCATGCAAAAATTGAACGCCTTTTTTTGTTAAGTCAGTATTCACTTGTGGGTTATGAATCATCTCGCTTAATAGAAAAATTCTTTTCCCTTTATTTTCTTCAATAGTTTTGTAGGCTATTTCAATGGCGTTTTCTACTCCATAGCAAAATCCAAAATGCCTTGCTAAATATATTTTAAGGGGGCCTAAATCAATCAGCGCAGGACTAAAATCCTTTTTTAATTTATCTTCTTCCTTTCGCTTATTCTTAATGGCACTTATTAAAGTACTACGATATCCAGCGGGAACCTCAAAATGCTTCATTGTTAACTTTTATTGACTTACAGGCACAAAAGTACATAGTTCGCTTGTTTTTACCCATTTTTCCATCAAACATTGCTTATAAATGTAACCGATACTAGTATAGGGTACTTATCTTTGCGCCATGAATTACGTTTCTGTAGAAGGTTTGACTAAAAGTTATGGTATTTACCCTTTATTTAAAGGCATTAGTTTTAATATCAATGAAGGCGATAGTATTGCACTTATTGCTAGAAATGGGGTGGGTAAAACCACTTTGTTGAGAATTTTGGCTGGAAAAGAAGTGCCTGATGCAGGTACTGCAAAAATTCATAAAGATGTTCATTTGGTATTATTTGAACAAGATCCTCAATTCATAGAGACGGCGAGTATTACCCAAAATTTATTCAATCAGGATCATCCTGTAATGAAAGCTATTAGCAATTACGAAATGGCTATGGAAAGTGAGGATGAGAATTTGATTACAGATGCCATCATGGAAATGGAAGAGAGAAGTGCTTGGGATTTTGAATCCAAGGTAAAAACCATTTTGACGCAACTTAATATTAACCATTTAGAACAACCTGTTTCAAAATTAAGTGGAGGACAACGCAAGCGTGTTTCTTTAGCAAAAACTTTAATTCAAATTGGTTTTGAACCTAAGCATGTATTGTTATTAATGGATGAGCCTACCAATCACCTTGATTTAAATATGATTGAGTGGCTGGAGAATTATTTATTACAAGAAAAAGTAACCTTGTTGTTGGTTTCGCATGATCGCTATTTTTTAGAAGCAGTCACCGATCAAATATGGGAATTAGAAAGAGAAAACTTATATTCTTATAAAGGAGATTATGAAAATTATTTAGAAAAGAAAGCTGCCAGAATAGATTCAGAGCTTGCTAGTATTGATAAGGCAAAAAATACCTTTCGCAAAGAATTGGAATGGATGCGCAAGCAACCTAAGGCGAGAACCACTAAGAGCAAAAGCAGACAAGACAATTTTTATGAAGTGGAAGCGAAGGCAAAGCAAAAAATTGAAGAGACCAATTTGCAATTAGATATGAAAATGACCAGATTGGGGGGCAAGATTATTGAAGCCAAGAAAGTATATAAGTCATATGGCGATACGGTGGTACTCAAAGGGTTTGATTACACCTTTAGTAAAGGGGAGCGAATTGGAGTGGTGGGAAAAAATGGAGTTGGAAAATCTACCTTCCTTCAAATATTGCAAGGCATTACGCAGCCAGATAGCGGAAAGATAAATGTGGGCGAAACCATTGTGTTTGGCCATTTTTCTCAAGAGGGGTTGGTGTATAAGAAAGATATGCGTGTCATTGAGTTTTTGAAAACCTTTGCGGAGAATTTCCCATTAGCTAGTGGCGGTTCTTTAAGCGCTGCACAGTTTTTAGAATTATTTTTATTCACCCCTGATAAACAATATACTTATTTAAGTGCATTAAGTGGAGGGGAGAAAAAGCGATTACAATTATTGACAATTCTATTTAAGAATCCGAATTTCTTAATATTAGATGAGCCTACTAACGATTTAGATTTACCTACTTTAGCAGTATTAGAGCAATTTTTAATTGATTTTGCGGGATGTGTATTATTGGTTTCTCATGACAGGTATTTTATGGATAAATTAGTGGATCACTTATTTATTTTCGAAGGCAATGGGGTGATTCGTGATTATCCAGGTAATTATACGCAATTTAGAATTTTAGAAAAAAGCAAACAGAATTATGCGGCAGTAAGTTCTGATATAACCACACATGAAGTGCCGGTTGCTAAAAATATAGCTAGCCCTGTGATAGAGAAAAAAGTGGTGGAGAAAGGGGTAACTGAAAAAATGACGTACAAAGAGAAGTTAGAATTTGATACGATACAAAAATCAATACCTGGTTTAGAGAAACAAAAGGAAGGGTTGATGGAAAAATTAAATGATAGTAATTTAACCTACGATGTAATAACAAAGATCAGTGAAGAGTTAGCCACTGTCAATCATGCTTTAGAAAATGCTGAAATTAGGTGGTTGGAATTAAGCGAGAAGGCACAATAATTTCCGTCTTAGCATATAGTTTATAAGAATTAGCCTTTGGTATAAATAATCCATTTGCTATACTTAGAACTTATTTTTTTTTAAGTTTATTTTAAAAATTGAGGCCTAAGTTTTTTCAATTATTTTTTATTAACCCATAGATTGTATATGAATTAAAACAACATATACATGAAACCAATTGAAAGAATTAATATGTACCTGCAGTTCAGGTCCATTTCTCCCCACTCCTTTGAAAAGAAAATAGGCTTATCGAATGGCTATTTTAAAAAGCAACTCCGCAATTTAGGGTCAGTAGGTTCGGATATCTTAATTAAGATAGACAGCATGTATACTGAATTAGATATACTATGGGTGCTTACGGGGCAAAGGCAAATGATAACACCACCTAGTGATTACTTGAATGACACTAACTCAATGCATGTAGATGAGTTTATGTCGAAATATGAGGCAGAAAATAGAAAGATGAAAACGCTGGAATCGGATGTGGAGAAATTGCAGGTAGTTCTTAAGGATAAAGACAAAATTATTTCTTTGTATGAAGTGATTACTAGCAGTAAAATAAATTCGGCATCTCCTGATAGTTTTTCTCAAGCGATGCCGAATCAATAAGTAAGCTATTCAACTATGCATAGGAAGCAACTGGCTCGCAAGTGCAAATCAAGTTTCTATCACCATGGGTATTGTTAACTCTAGCTACAGTTGGCCAAAATTTATTTTGTTGTACATAGTATAATGGGAAAGCAGCTTCTTGTCTAGTATAAGCATGACTCCATTCATTTGCACAAATAACTTGTTGTGTATGTGGTGCATTTTTTAAAGGATTGTCTACTTTATCAGAAAGACCTTTTTCTATAGCAGTAATTTCGTCGTGTATTGAAATTAAAGCATCACAAAAACGATCTAGTTCTGCTTTGTCTTCGCTTTCTGTTGGTTCGACCATAATAGTGCCCGCTACAGGGAAACTTACAGTTGGTGCATGGAATCCGTAATCGATTAATCGCTTGGCAACATCTTCTGCTTCCACACCCGCACTTGTTTTAAAAGGGCGAAGGTCAATGATAAATTCATGTGCGCAGGTTCCGTTTTTACCAGCATATAATATCGTATACTTTTTTTCTAAACGCGACTTCATATAATTCGCATTCAAAATGGCATAGGCGGTAGCTAATTGTAAACCTGTAGCACCTAACATTTTTATGTAGGCGTAACTAATTAACAAAATACTTGCAGAGCCAAACGGTGCTGCACTCACTGCGCCTGTTTTACTTTTATTTGTTACATGTCCTGGTAAAAAGGGTGCTAGTTTATCATTTACACAAATAGGGCCCATGCCTGGTCCGCCACCACCATGTGGAATAGCGAATGTTTTATGTAAATTTAAATGACAAACATCGGCACCAATATGTCCTGGACTCGTTAAGCCTACTTGCGCATTCATATTAGCACCATCCATGTATACTAAACCTCCAAATTCATGAATAGTAGCGCAGATATCTATAATGGTTTCTTCAAATACACCATGGGTAGATGGATAGGTAATCATCAAGCCACCTAAATTGTCCTTATGTAATACAGCTTTATCTTTTAGATCTTTTACATCGATATTGCCTGCAGCATCACAAGCCACCACAATTACTTTGAAGCCTGCCATAACAGCACTTGCTGGATTGGTTCCGTGTGCGCTAATAGGAATTAAAACAATATTTCTGTGCGCTTGTTGATGGTGTTCATGATAAGCGCGCATGGTTAATAAGCCTGCATATTCACCTTGTGCACCACTATTAGGTTGTAAGCTACAAGCAGTGAATCCTGTTGTTTCGCATAAATAGTCGCTCAATTCTTTTGCAATTTCTTGATAGCCTAAAGTTTGACTGCTTGGGGCAAAAGGATGCATGCTGCTAAAAGCAGGCCAGCTAACTGGTATCATTTCGGTGGCTGCATTCAATTTCATTGTACAACTTCCCAAACTTATCATGCTTGTATTTAAGGACAAGTCTTTATTTTCCAATTGTTTGATATAGCGCATCATTTGTGTTTCACTATGATGTGCATTAAATACAGGATGTTGTAAGTAAGGCGAAGTTCTTACTAATGAAGCAGGAATTGCTGCGGTATTGCCAACTTTTCCGCTTGCTTTTTTGCCAGTCATTTTTTCAAATAAGGAAACTACTTTTTCAATTTCTTTTGATGTAATGGTTTCGTCAATGGTGATGCAAATACTGCCATCAGCTAAATAGCGAAAATTTAGCTGTTCAACTAAAGCTGCTTTTTGAACAGCTGCTGCATCCAATCCTTTGCAATGAATAGTATCGAAATAAAATTTATTTTCTTGTGTTATGCCTAAGCTTACTAATTGTGTCGCTAGTGTTTGTGCTAAACCATGAATAGTTGTTGCAATTTTTTTCAAACCTACAGGTCCATGATAAATAGTGTACATCACCGCCATATTGGCTAATAAAGCCTGCGCTGTACAAATATTAGAAGTGGCTTTTTCTCTTTTGATATGTTGTTCTCTTGTTTGCAATGCCATTCTTAATGCTCTATTGCCTTGCGCATCGATACTTACTCCGATTAATCTTCCTGGCATACCTCTTTTAAATTCATCTTTCGTTGCAAAATAGGCAGCATGAGGCCCACCAAATCCCATAGGGACACCAAAACGTTGTGTATTTCCAACTGCCACATCTGCATTTAATTCACCCGGGCTTTTTAGTAAGGTTAATGACATGATATCAGCGACTAAAATTACTAAGCCACCTGCTTGATGTACTTGATTGATAAAACTAGTATAGTCTTCAATGCTGCCTGCATTATTTGGGTATTGTAATATCGCACCAAAATAACTGCCATCTATTTTGGCTTGTTGATAGGCACCTTCTTCAATTTGAATATTAATAGGAGTTGCTCTTGTTAGTAAAACATCTTTGGTTTGTGGGAAAATAGCACTGTCCACAAAAAACTTAGGTTGTGTAACTACCTCGGTTTTGTTTACATGATTAAAAATCATTGCCATGGCTTCTGCAGCGGCAGTAGCTTCATCTAGTAAGGAAGCATTGGCAATAGGCATTCCAGTTAAATCACAAACCATGGTTTGAAAGTTTAATAAACTTTCTAAACGGCCCTGTGCAATTTCTGCTTGATAGGGAGTATACTGTGTATACCAACCTGGGTTTTCGAAAATATTTCTAAGAATTACACTTGGTGTTATAGTGCCGTAGTAACCTTGTCCAATAAAATTGGTGGCTACAATATTTTTTTCTCCAATAGCTTTTAAAGATTGCAACATTTCAAATTCAGAAAGTCCTTCTGGAATTTGCATTGGTTTTTTTGAACGTATATTAGAGGGAACCGTTTTTTCAATTAATTCATCCACCGATTTTACGCCAATGGACGCTAACATTTTTTCGGTGTCTTGGGTATTTGGGCCAATATGTCTTTTAATAAATTCAGCTCCGTTGGTATTCAATTGCAACATAAATAGGGTGGTTTAAAAATGGATACAAAGATACAAAAAAAAAGACCCCTCATTGAAGAGGATTCGGGGGGTGGGGAAAGCTTGTGGATGAGTTGTAAATATGTTATCTTTGTACTCATATTATGAGCCTATCTATTGAACAATTATACGAACTACCAGCGCCAGAAACACTTAAAAAATTCCAAAATTTTTTAAAAAGGGTTGATAAACGAAAAATACTTAAACAATTGCCTGATTTACATGAAGCCGCTTTTGAGAAAGTAAACTGTTTGGATTGTGCACGTTGTTGTAAGAATTATTCTCCTAGGTTTAAAATGCCCGACATTAAAAGAGTCAGCAAGTATTTAAGAATTAAAGAAACTGTTTTTATTGATACCTATTTGTCTATGGATCAAGAAGGAGATTATGTTGCTAATACAAAACCATGTCCTTTTTTAGGTGCCGATAACGCTTGTAGTATTTATGAACATCGTCCTACCGATTGCCAACGTTTCCCTTATACCGATGAGGATGTTTTTTTTAAGCGTATCCCTATTACTATGAAAAATGCCGAGTTTTGTCCCATAGTGCATGATGTAATGCATGGATTGTTGACAGCCCCCTAATGCCGCTAAAAATTAAAACTTAGTATTCCATTTTTCTTAAGGTAGGTGCTTTAAACCAAGTGGTCAGTACAACCAAAATGGTCATCGTACCACCAAATACCACAGAGGGTATAACACCTAATAATTTTGCGGCTACGCCACTTTCAAATTGACCAAATTCATTACTGCTATTAATAAACATGGAATTAACGCTCATGACCCTGCCGCGCATATGGTCGGGTGTTTTTAGTTGCACAATAGTGCCTCTTACAATCATACTAAAACCGTCCAATATTCCACTAATTAATAAGGCAGCAAATGATACCCAGAATAATTTAGACAAGGCGAATACAATAATGCAAAATCCAAATCCGCCCACAGCAATTAATAATTTTTTTCCTTGTCCAGCCGTAACTGGGAATAAGGTAATGATGAAAATAATTAAAATAGCACCAATGTCGGAAGCTGCATTTAACCAACCAAAACCGATAGGGCCTACTTTTAATATATCCACTGCATACACTGGTATCATCGCAACAGCGCCTCCAAATAATACTGCAAATAAATCTAGAGATAAAGCGCCTAAAACTTCTTTGGTATTATACACAAAACGTAAGCCTTCTTTTACACTTTCTAGGGTTTCTTGATTCGCTACTAAATCGGCATGTGGAGGTTTAGCTTTTATTTTAGCTATAAAAAAATAACCAATTGATACGAGGGCCACTACTCCAATTAAAGCACCTGTATGTCCAAATCCAGCAATAATAAATCCAACAATGGCGTGCCCTAAAATGGAGGCAGTTAACCATATGCCTTGACTCCAGGTTGTTGCATTTTGTAGTAATTCTTTAGGAATGATGGCGCCTACAATAGTACCAAAACTAGGACCAGTAAAGGATCTG
The DNA here is from genome assembly GCA_903854725.1 of uncultured Bacteroidota bacterium. Taxonomy (GTDB): domain Bacteria; phylum Bacteroidota; class Bacteroidia; order Chitinophagales; family Chitinophagaceae; genus Sediminibacterium. The sequence continues at coordinate 14,464 of CAINWZ010000136.1, read as the reverse complement.
ATAATACCGGTACAAAAAATAATAAAGTAAATACAAATGGCAATGATGAGTGTTCGGTGCGCAGCAAATGCATTGGTGCTATCGGCTTTATCATTATAAATAGATAGTCCTAATAATATGATAGCGCATATCCAATATAAACTCACTCCTCTAAGAATGAGTTTTCTTTTCTCACTAATGTCTATTACATGTCCTGCATATAATGCGAGTGAAACCGCTGGAATAACTTCTGCAAGTCCAATAAGTCCAATGGCAAAAGGTTCATTGGTTAATTCGTAAATCCACCAACCTACTAAAGTGCCCATCATTCTCAATCCCATTATAAAAAGAAAACGACCTAACATCAAGTTTCTGAACTCGACCACTTTTAAAGCAGCGAATGGGTCATTTTTTTGTAATGATTGGGATTTTTCCATAGTGCTAAATTAAGGTAAACTAAAATAATGTTGACCTTGTTCTAAATCTTTATCAAGCGCATCCGTAATTACTTTTAGATGGGCTTCATTGTATAAGAAATCGGCATTAGAAGCATCTATATAAATAGTTTTAATTTGATGCTGTTTTATATAGCTAGTATAGGTTTCTTGTATCTTAAATAAATATTCGTCTGGAATACTTTGTTCAAATTTCCTGTTTCTTTTTTTAATATTCCCTTGTAATTTATTAACAGGTGCGTGCAAGTAAATTAAAATGTCGGGGGTTGTTAATTGTTGGGCAAATACATCAAACATTTTTTGGTATAATCTATATTCTTCGTCGGGCAAATTTACTTTAGCAAATAAAAGACATTTTGTAAATAAGTAATCTGAAATAATTAGCTCTTGAAACAAATCATTCTTTTTAATGACTTCTTGTTGTTGTTTAAAACGTTCTGCTAAAAAAAATAATTCCAAAGGGAAAGCGTATTGCTTTGGGTTTTCATAAAATTTGGTGAGGAAAGGATTTTCCGCAAATTCCTCTAGTACCAACTTGGCATTATAATGTTGTGATAGTAGTTGAGAGAGGGTTGTTTTACCTGCTCCAATATTTCCTTCAATGGCAATATAACGATGATTCATATTTTCTACAATGCTGCTTCCAAATATAGTAAGCAGTTGGTTTATTAGCTGCTTTTTTTATACACAACAGAAGAATCACCACATTCTTTTAACAAAACTTCATTACTTTTTAATAAAATGGGATGAATTAACAAGGGGGCAATTTCTGTTAAGGGTGTTAATACAAAATTGCGTTTAGCCATACTTGGATGCGGAATAGTAACTATTTCATTGTCTATAATATCATCATTAAAATAAATAATATCTATGTCTATGATTCTGGGTCCAAGAGGAATGTCTCTTTTTCTACCTAAAGAAAGTTCAATTTTCAAAATTTGTTCCATCAGCGCTGTAGCCTCTAATGTAGTTTGAATAGCCAATGCTTGATTTAAAAAAGCAGGTTGATTTGTAAAACCCCAGGCTTCAGTTTCATAAATAGAAGAGTAGGCCGTTATGGGGCCGCAGGCTTCGGTAATTTTTAGACAAGCAGCAGTTAGGTTTGCCATTCGGTCGCCCATATTGCCACCTATCAAGAGGTATACTTTGTTCATAAGAAGGATTCTAAAAGTAGCTCAAATATCCATAATTTTACAGCGTTGCCCTATTTTAAATGGGCCTATTTTAGCCCAATTAATAAATTCAATACTATTTCTTCATGAAACAATTTTTTAAAACTTTTTTTGCTTCCTTATTAGCTTTAATCATATTTACTATTTTAGGAGTTGTTGTTATCATATCTATAGCTGCTGGTTTTTCAAAAGAAGAACAAAAAGTTACTGCCCCAAATTCAGTTTTGGTGATAGACCTTTCTGAAACTTTTACAGAACAAACTAAGTCAGATCCATTTTCTGAATTGATGCGTCAAAAGAATGGTAAAACGCCAAGTTTATCTCAACTAATTGGGTTGCTTCAAAATGCAAAAAAAGACTCCACTATTAAAGGATTATATATTAAGTGTCAGGAAAATCCAAATGGTTATGCTTCATCTGAAGAAATTAGAAATGCATTACTTGATTTCAAAAAATCAAACAAGTTTATTATAGCATACGGAGAAACTATTACTCAAAAAGGATATTGGATAGGGAGTGCAGCGAATGAAATTTTTACGCATCCTCAAGGGGGTGTTGAATTTGCTGGGTTCTCCTATGAGACCATGTTTTTAAAAGGTTTGTTGGATAAATTAGAAGTTAAGCCGCAGGTATTTTACGCGGGCAAATTTAAAAGTGCTACCGAACCTTTTAGATATAGTCAAATGTCTGATGCTAATAAATTACAAACCAGTGTTTGGCTTAACGCTTTATACACTAGTTTTCTACAAGGGGTAGCTGATACACGTGGTATGGAAGTGGCTAGCTTAAAGCAATTAGCTAATGATGGCAAGATTCAAAACGCAAACGATGCCTTACAAAATAATTTAGTAGATGGGTTGCTTTATGACGATCAAGTAAAGAAATTAATTGCAAAAAAATTACAGGTTACGAAACAACAAGACATTTCTTTTGTATCTATTAATGATTATGCAGCTACCGTCGCATTGAGAGGAAGTGGTAAAGGTAAAATAGCAGTTATTTTTGCTGATGGCGATATTGAAATGGGAAAAGGCAGCAATGATGCGATTGCGAGTGATGATTATAGAGTGTTATTGCAAAAAATTAAAAATGACGAGTCTATTGATGCAGTTGTTTTAAGAGTTAATTCTCCTGGCGGAAGTGCATTGGCTAGTGATATTATTTGGAGAGAGATTGATTTACTAAAAAAAGAAAAACCAGTAGTAGTGAGCATGGGTAATTATGCTGCATCTGGTGGATACTATATTGCTTGCGGTGCCGATTCTATCATTGCTGATGCAAATACCATCACTGGTTCCATTGGTGTTTTCTCCGTCATTCCCAATATTGAAGGTTTTATGAAAAATAAATTAGGCATTACTTTTGATAGAGTAAAGACTGGACAATATGCAGATGTGCCATCCACTACTAGAACGATGAATGCTACAGAAGAAAGGTTTATACAATCAGGCGTTGATAGTGTTTATTATTCTTTTATAGCTAGAGTGGCAAAGGGGCGTAAAAAAAGTATTGAATATGTAGATTCCATTGCACAAGGTCGTGTTTGGATTGGAGCTGATGCCGTTAAAGTTGGTTTAGTAGATAAGATTGGTAGCTTGCAGGATGCGATTGCAACTGCTGCAAGAATGGCAAAACTAAAAGGCTATAGTACAAAATCTTATCCTGAATCAAAGTCCTTTATTGAAGAGCTTATAAATGGGTACGAGAATACAATTAAAACAAAGGCCATTAAAGAAGAAATTGGGGAAGCGCAATGGCAAGTATTGCAACAAGTAAAAGCGGTTAAGCAAATCATGGGTCAAACGCAAACTCGAATGCCTATCTTTGTAGTGAATCATCCATAGTTTTATGCGTCCATACAGTCAAATTACAGCCATGCTAGCCATTACAAAAGCTAGCTTGCGTTCTATCTTTAGAAGTCCATCAGCAGTTGTTTTTAGCATTGCTTTTCCACTTATTTTTATTTTAGTTTTTGGTTTTTTAAGTAGCGGAGGCAATATCAATGTAAATGTGGCAATGGATCAACGCTCAGATACCTTAAATCCTGTATACAGCGCTATTAAAAATATTGCTGGTTTCAATTTCTTACAGGACGATTCTATTAAAATTAAAAGTGAATTGGCAAAAGGCAGATTGACGGCATTAATAGCTATTCAAAAAACCAACAACACCAATACGCCGTATATTATTAATTTAACAAGCTCGGAGGCAGCGAATCCGCAAAATGTTCAATTGGTAAAATCTATTTTAAATGCGGTTATTAGCAAATTGAATCAAGAACATTTTGCAGGTACACCATCAATGGCGGTGGTAAATAATAATGTGCAACAAGTACCAGGTCGTATTTATCGGACGATTGATTTTGTATTACCAGGGCAATTAGGATTCTCCTTATTAAGTGCAGGGGTATTTGGAGTAGCTTTTCTGTTTTTTAATTTAAGACAACAATTAGTGTTAAAAAGATTTTATGCCACACCTATTAGAAGATTGTATATCATTTTAGGGGAAGCATTGAGTAGAGTACTTTTTCAATTGATTACGGCTGTTATTATTATAGGCATTGGTCATTTTGCTTTTAAATTCACATTGGTTCATGGTTGGGTTACTTTTGCAAGCATAATGATCTTAAGTTTTATTGCATTAATATTATTTATGGGGTTTGGTTTTATTGTGAGCGGGGTTGCAAAAAATGAAAGTAGTATTCCGCCATTTGCAAATTTAATTACCCTACCTCAATTTTTATTAGCGGGTACTTTTTTCTCCATTGATAATTTTCCTACTTGGATGCAGCCTTTTTGCAGAATGCTTCCTTTGACACATTTTAACAATGCCATGCGAAATATTTCCTTTGAAGGGGCGAGTTTACTTTCGGTTTGGCCAGACATTTCTTTTTTATTACTATGGATTGTATTGGTGTACGCCGTTGCATTCAAAATATTTAAATGGGAGTAAATGAAATTTATTAAGTTAATCATAATAAGCCTTGTATTTTTAAGCCTACTGATTACCGGGATCTCCCTTTTATTTCCATCCAAGGTGATAGCCTCAAGAGCAATAGAAGTGAATACTAGTGCAGAAAAAATTGCTTATTTCACTGCCGATCTAAGTCATTGGAAGGAGTGGATGAGTGACTGGAAAGAAAATAAAGTAGAACTTGTAAATAACACGGCGCATATTGGCACGCAAACCATTCGCTTTCTAAATAAAACAGCAACTAAAGTTAATTATGAATGGGTAGCAACTGGTCAAAGTCCTTACTTGGTTACTTTCGAATGGACGCTATTAAAAGATAGCGCTTATGTGATACATTGGTCTTTTGAGCAAAATGTAAAATGGTATCCTTGGGAGAAGTTTCAAACTTTGTTAAATGATAAACTTATTGGTGCAAAAATGGAACTTGAATTACAGCATTTGCAAGAAGCTATTAATAATAAGACCTTACCTTAATCCGTCAATATTTTCATTAGATACAGCTCTATTTATAATTTATACTGGACTGCTTGAAGTGTATTTACTTTTCTTGATGTATCAGATATTGAATATTTCTCTTTATCCCTTTTAATTTAGCTCTTAGTAAAGGTGAATTTGCAAACCTTGCTTTAAAAGTAGTTTCTTCTATTTGAAGCCATTGATCTTGTTTCATGGTTAACAATCCATTCAGCGGTTTAAATTGCGATTCTTGATGTGCTTTGCTAAATCTATTCCATGGACACACGTCCTGACATACATCGCAACCAAAAGCCCAATCCTTATAATTTCTATCTGTATTGATGGTAGCATCTTTTAATTCAATGGTGAAATAACTTATACAGTGATTCGCTTCAATGGTTTTGTTGGGAAGGATGGCTTGTGTTGGGCAGGCATCAATGCATTTGGTACAAGTCCCGCAATAATCTTTCGCGATTGGTTGATCATATTGCAGCGGAATATCTATAATTAAGGTGGCAATAAAAAAGAAAGAACCTGCTTGTGGTTGAATTAAGTTTCCATTTTTTCCAATCCATCCTGCACCAGCTAATTTTGCCCATGATCTTTCTAATACAGGAGCGGAGTCGACGAATCCCCTTCCTTCAATGGGACCTATTTTTTTTCGATAAGTATCGAGCAAGGTTAAAAGTTGTGTTCTAATTACTTCGTGATAATCTTCTCCCCATGCGTATTTTGCAATCTTTGGTGATTGCTTATTTGATTCATCTATTGAAGATTTTTCGGGGTAATAGTTTTTTAAAAAAGTAATAACAGACTTAGCACCGGGCACTAATTTTCTGGGATCTATTCGAAGGTCAAAATTTCTTTCCATATAAGACATATCTCCATGAAATCCATTTTGTAACCAGTTTTCTAATTTACGCGCATCTTCTGGCAGCTCTTTAGCTTCAGCAATGCCACAAAAATCAAAACCCATTTTGAGGGCTTCTGATTTAATGAATGCGGTATTTGAAAATTCGTTCAAAGCTATTATTTCAATAAGAGGTAATTGTAAAATTTGCTCTGTAAAAATAGCAGAAAAACCTTGTCAAAACTGACTTTAATGCCGTTTTGCTTGGTAATTTATGCCATTATAACGTATATCATAGATTGGCTTTGCTTTTGAACATACCTTGTTGTAAATAACCATTAGTATGAATTTAAGTCAATATACCATTAAAGCACAGGAAGCGATTCAAGCAGCGCAGCAATTAGCTTACAATAACAAAAATGCTGCTATTGAAACTTTGCACTTGCTTAAAACTATTTTAACAGACAAGGATAGTTCAACAGAATTTTTGTTAAAGAAAAACAATGTAAACCCACTTTTAGTAAATCAAAAAGTGGATGCAATGCTTCCTTCCTTGCCAAAGCAACTAAGCGGTGAGCCTGCTTCTAATTTGAGCAGAGATTTAAACAGCGTATTATTAAAAGCAAACGGGGCTTTAAAAACATTTGGAGATGAATTTGTTACTGTAGAGCATTTGTTGATTGCTATTTTACAAATAAATGATGCTGCTTCTAAAGTAGTTAAAGATGCAGGACTTACTGAAAAAGGCTTGGTGGCTGCCATTAAAGAATTAAGAAAAGGAGAGACAGTACAATCGGCTACACAGGAAACACAATTTCAAGCTTTATCTAAGTATGCTAAAAATTTAAATGAATTAGCCAATAAAGGAAAACTAGATCCTGTTATTGGGCGCGATGAAGAAATAAGAAGAACCTTACATATCCTTTCAAGAAGAAGCAAGAATAATCCCATATTAGTGGGGGAGCCTGGTGTAGGTAAAACGGCCATTGCAGAAGGATTGGCCATGAGAATTGTAAATGGAGATGTGCCTGATAATTTAAAAAGTAAAATAATATTTGCTTTAGACATGGGGCAATTAATTGCCGGTGCAAAATATAAAGGGGAGTTTGAGGAAAGATTAAAAGGAGTAGTGAAAGAAGTAGCTGATAGTGATGGCGAAATTATTTTATTTATTGATGAGATACATACATTAGTGGGAGCGGGCGGCGGAGAAGGCGCTATGGATGCTGCTAATATTTTAAAACCTGCTTTAGCAAGAGGGGAACTAAGAGCAATAGGAGCGACTACCTTAAATGAATATCAAAAGTTTTTTGAAAAAGACAAAGCCTTAGAGCGTCGTTTTCAAAAAGTGATGATTGATGAGCCCAATAAAGAAGATGCAATATCTATATTAAGAGGATTAAAAGAAAGATACGAAACGCATCATCATGTGCGTATTAAAGATGAAGCTATTATTGCAGCAGTAGAATTATCTAGTAGATATATCACAGATCGTTTTTTACCAGATAAAGCCATTGATTTAATTGATGAAAGTGCTGCTAAACTAAGATTAGAAATGAACTCTATGCCAGAAGAGTTGGATACTTTAATAAGACAAATTAGACAACTTGAAATTGAGCGAGAGGCCATTAAAAGAGAAAATAATCCAGAACAATTAAAAGCTTTGAATATTGAGATTAGCAATTTAACAGTGCAACAAGACACTTTAAAAGCAAAGTGGGCCGAAGAAAAAGAAATGGTGGAGAAAGTGCAATTGTCAAAATCGAATATAGAGAAACTTAAACAAGAAGCAGAAGTAGCAGAGCGAAATGGCGACTATGGTAAAGTGGCAGAAATTAGATACGGCAAAGTAAAAGAGGAAGAAACTAATTTATTACAATGGAGTAAACTGTTACAAGAAATTGGCACCAATGGAAAAAGGTTAATGAAAGAAGAAGTAGATGCGGAAGATATTGCAGAAAATGTGGCGAAAGCTACAGGTATTCCAGTGCATAAAATGTTGCAATCTGATAGAGAAAAATTATTGCACTTAGAAACCGAATTGCATAAAAGAGTAGTTGGGCAAGAGGAGGCTATTACGGCAGTATCCGATGCCATCCGCAGAAGTAGGGCAGGATTGCAAGATCCAAAGAAGCCCATAGGCTCCTTTATATTTTTAGGTACCACAGGTGTGGGCAAAACAGAATTAGCAAAAGCTTTGGCTAATTACTTATTTGATGATGATTCCATGATGACGCGTATTGATATGAGTGAGTACCAAGAAAAACATTCAGTATCTAGATTAGTTGGAGCGCCTCCAGGCTATGTGGGGTATGATGAAGGAGGTCAATTAACAGAGTCGGTAAGACGTAAACCTTATAGTGTAGTTTTATTGGATGAAATAGAAAAAGCACATCCTGATGTGTGGAATATTTTATTGCAAGTGCTAGATGATGGTCATTTGACAGATAATAAAGGCAGGACGGTGAATTTCAAAAACACCATTATTATTATGACAAGTAATATGGGCAGTCATTTAATTCAAGAAGCTTTTGAAGACGTTACCGAAAAAAATCTAGCACAAAAAATAGAACAGTCTAAAGTGGAAGTAATGACATTGTTAAAGCAAACTATTCGTCCCGAATTTTTAAATAGGGTAGATGAGGTAATTATGTTTTCTCCTTTATTACAAAAACAAATGTCAGCCATTGTAAAAATTCAATTGAATAATTTAAAATCTTTAGTAGCGGAGAATGGAATTCAATTAACCTTTAGCGATTATTTGGTTGATTTTTTATCTGACCAAGGTTTTGATATGCAGTTGGGTGCAAGACCCTTAAAAAGGCTAATTCAGAAAATGGTGGTTAATGAGTTTAGCAAGAAAATTTTAAGTGGAGAAATAGACAAAACTAAAAAGGTATTGATTGATATTTTTGACGGAGTGATTGTATTTAGGAATGAAGCCTAAGGAGGTTTATTTCATTAGAGAAACAGACAGTTTTTGAAATGTAATAGAGGTCGTGTATATTTGAAGAATCGATTCAGTCAAACTCTTAAATATATTATGGCTAGTAACAAACAAGCGGCTGTCGGTTTTATTTTTGCAACTATTTTATTGGATGTCATTGGACTAGGTATTATTATTCCAGTGGTGCCACAATTGCTACAACATTTATTGCATATAACAGATAGGTCAGACATCAGTGCTATATCAAAACCAGCCATGTATTTGACTTTTATTTATGCGGCCATGCAATTTGTATTCGCACCAATATTAGGAAGCTTAAGCGATCATTACGGTCGCCGTCCTATTTTACTTTTCTCTTTATTAGGTTTTGGATTGGATTATATTTTTTTAGCTTTCGCACCTACTATAGGATGGTTGTTTGTGGGTCGAATGATTGCAGGAATTACAGGGGCTAGTATTACCACTGCAGCAGCTTATATGGCAGATATTAGTGACGAAAAAAGCAGAGCTAAAAATTTCGGTATGATTGGTGCTGCATTTGGTATTGGATTTATTATTGGACCCTTATTAGGCGGCTTGTTAGGAGAAATTGGGCCAAGGGTTCCTTTCTTAGTGGCAGCAGGCTTGGCTTTAATCAATGCATTGTATGGATATTTTATTTTACCAGAATCTTTAGATAAGGAACACAGAAGAAATTTTGATATTAAAAGAGCTAATCCTATTGCTTCTTTAAAAAATTTGAATAAGTATCCAGCTGTATTTGGATTGATTATTTCTTTGTTGTTTATCTACTTAGCTTCTCACTCGGTGCAAAGCAATTGGAGTTTTGCAAATATTAGTAAGTTTGGCTGGACACCTAAAACAATTGGCATATCATTAGGCGCGATTGGATTATTAGTGGGATTGGTGCAAGGCGTTTTAATAAGGTTTATTAATCCAAAATTAGGCAATGAAAAAAGTGTTTACTATGGTATATCATTATATGCAATTGGATTAGTGTTATTTGCTTTCGCTTCTCAAAGTTGGATGATGTTTATGTTTTTAATTCCGTATTGTTTAGGAGGAATTTCAGGCCCTGCCTTGCAAGCATTAATATCTACTCATGTACCTAAAAATCAACAAGGAGAATTGCAAGGTTCATTAACAGGATTACAAAGTTTAACCTCCATTGTAGGGCCACCCATGATGATTGGCTTAACCTCTTATTTTTCTATCAAGAACGATCCACAACATATTTATTTTCCTGGGGCTGCGTTTTTATTAGGGGCCTTTTTTATGCTTTTAAGTGCGATTATTGCCTATTGGGTGTTAAAACATGATACTAGTACACCAAAGGCTTAGAATCTTGCCTTATAATCCCTTCCTGTCGTTATATTTGTGGCTTAAAATAAAGGTATTATGACGACGCCCTTAATGACCTCATTAGAGCAAACAGCAAAGTTTATTCAATCCAAAGCAAAAGGTTCTGCCACAACGGCTATTATCTTGGGGAGTGGGTTAGGAAACTTGTCTGAACAAATTCAAATTGACTTAGCTATTTCTTATAGTGAAATTCCAAATTTTCCCGTTAGTACTGTAGAAGGACATAAGGGTAGATTAATTTTAGGCAGCTTAAATGGCGTTAAGGTTTGGGTGATGGAGGGGCGCTTTCATTTTTATGAAGGATATACGCCTGAGCAAGTTGTTTTTCCTATAAGAGTTTTACATTTATTAGGTGTTAAAAATTTATTATTATCCAATGCCGCTGGTGGTGTCAATCCTAATTTTCAAGTTGGAGACTTAATGATTATAAATGACCACATTAGTTTATTTACTATCAATCCTTTGTTGGGTAAAAATGAAACTGCTTTAGGAACGCGTTTTCCAGATATGAGTGAGCCTTATGCTATTTCATTTATAGAGAAGGCTAAACAAATTGCTGCTACTAATAATATCAAAGTGCATGAAGGAGTATATGTAGGTGTTACGGGTCCTACTTTTGAAACAAGAGCAGAATATAAATTAATTAAAATTGTAGGGGGTGATGTAGTAGGCATGAGCACGGTGCAAGAAACCATTGCTGCAGTGCATTGTGGAATGAAAGTTTTTGCCATGAGTGTGGTGACAGACTTGGGTATAAGAGAGGATCACAATACCATTACGCATGAGGAAGTATTAGCTGCCGCGAATGCAGCAGAGCCTAAACTTACTATTCTATTTAGCGCATTGCTAAAAGAAATTGCATAAAATAATAAATTGCATGTTCCTGTATAAGCGCATTTTATTTTGTTTACTAGCTTTTACCTTGCTTCATGTAGAAACAAGTGCACAAAATTTTGGGAATGCTTTACGTCCTCCTGGGAGATCCAATGGTGCAGGAACAAGTACTGACTCATTACAAAAGAGAGATCAAAATGCCGATTCAATTACATTATTCTATAAGTTATATAACAACAATGAAATTAAAAAGCTAGATTCTAGCATCAACGATTTTTTTGTACATTATCCTTTGCCTTATACGACCTATAATTTAGGCAACTTAGGAACTGCTGCTAATTCTTATTTATTTTCAACTCCCAAAAAAGGAGGGTTTGATGCAGGCTTTCATGCGTATGACGCGTATGATTATACTTTAGCCTCTACTCCTTTTTACCAAACCACGAGACCCTATACAGAATTTGGTTATTTGCTGGGCGGGAAAGGGGAGCAATTAATTGAAGTAAAACATACCCAGAATAAAACGCAACAATTAAATTTTTCTTTTGAATATCGATTTAGTAATTCTCCAGGGAATGTAAAAAACCAAAATGCAAACTTGAATAATATGCGGATTACTGCGCATTTTCAATCTAAAAGAAAAAGATACGAGTCTTACTGGGTGATGTTAACCAATAAAGAAGCCTCTTCTGAGAATGGAGGGCTTGTAAAAGCGGCACTATTAGATAGCTTGTCCTTAAATAACCCCTATGAATTAGAAACAAGATTGGGTGTGAGTGGTGCTTCTTTTCGCAATCCATTTAATACGACTATTGCTACTGGAAGTACGTATAAGAATAATACTTACCTATGGCGTCAAACCTATGATTTTGGTCAAAAAGATTCCATTGTGAAGGACACGGTAGTAATTCACTTATTTTATCCAAGACTTAGATTACAGCATGAAATTAAATTAGAATCAAGCCAGTTTGTCTTTGAGGATAAGACTCCGAACGATATTAATTATTTAAAATATTTCAATTATACTAGTTTACCTAATTCGGCTGTTAGGTTTGCAGATAATTGGAATCTAGTAACGAATGACTTTAGTTTAATTAGTTATCCTCAAAAAAATAACTCCAATCAATTTTTACAAACAGGCGTGGGGTATACTTATTTATCTACTACGTTACTTGGCGCACAAAAATGGGCTGAATATGATTTATACGGGTTTGGTGTGTATAAAAACAAAACCAGGAATCAGTTATGGGACTTATTGGCTTCGGGTAAATTATTTTTAAATGGATACCATGCAGGTGATTATGATGCACAGTTTTATTTATCAAGAATAGTAAGCGCAAAGGGTACTTATTTGAAGCTCTCCTTTCAAAATAGCAATCGCACCCCTTCTACTAATTATTTAGGAATTACACAGTTCCCAATTGTTTCTTTAAAAGGGATTCAAAAAGAAAATACAGTTGATATGATGGGGGAACTAGGAAATACGTCTACTGGTTTTAGAGCTTCTTTCAATTATCAATTAATAAATAATTATCACTATTTTTCATCAGGGTATCAAGCGGCTGTTTATGCTAATCCGATTAGTTATATAAGCGCCTTGCTTGCAAATAAAATTAAAATTAGTGCTCATTGGAACTGGTATAATGAAACAACTTTGCAGGTTGTTGATCAAGCTGCTCCCATTCATATCCCCTTATTATTATCTAGACAAAGACTTGCATTTGAAGGGAATTTTTATAAAAATTTAAACCTTTCTACAGGGTTGGAAATGATTTATCATACCGATTTCAAAGTAGATGACTATATGCCCTTAACGGGTCAGTTTTTTGTACAAAATAGTTATATGCTTCATAATAGGCCTACTGCTAATGCCTTTCTGCATTTTATGATTAAACGCTTTAAGGGATATATTAGGTTAGAAAACTTGAATACTTTACTTCCTACAAGTAGTTCATTAGGAAATACTTACAATTTCACCGCTAAAAATTACCCTGGAACGGGCACTTGGTTTAGGGTGGGAATTTGGTGGAATTTCATCAATTAAAATGATAGGAATCATTTTACAATGGGAGCAAAATCGCCTTTTTTTAACAAGTATTTTGGCTTTAAGTTAAATAAGAATGTACCTTTGGGGTAATGAAAAGGATAGTTACAATATGTTTGGTTTTATTATACACAGTTGCTAGTATTGGCGCAACGGTAACTACCCATTCTTGTGCTGGAAAAGTTAGAATATGCAAGTGCGGAAAACCTTCCAAAAAAGATTTATGCTGTTCTGAAAAAACTATTTATTTAAAGTCACAAGACAACCATCAGTTCCAAGCAAGCACAAATAGTATTGTTAAGAAATTAAATTACAATATTGATAAAGCAACTTATACCATTCAAAATATAGTTGCTGTTGCACATACAAGTAAATCTTTTATTGCTAAAAAGGCTTTATTAGATATTGGCCCACCCATTTACGAATTCATCTGCGTTTATTTAATCTGATCTAATTAACAGGGGATGTTGTTTTTATTGCGTCTATATATAGATGCTTATAATGCAGATTATTTATTACAAATTATTTTATTTAAAAAACAGATTATGAAAAATTTTATATTATTAGCTGGTTTTCTTTTGATTTCAACTTTTGCTTTACAAGCGCAAGCTGTTAAACAAATTAAAGTAGCTGGAAACTGCGGTATGTGTAAAGGCCATATTGAAAAAGCAGCTAAGCAAGCAGGTGCTGCTAGTGCAGACTGGGATAAAGCCGCTAAGGTTTTAAAAGTAACTTTTGACGCCACTAAAACTTCAACTGATAAAATTGAAGAGGCGGTTGCTGCAGCAGGTTATGATACAGAGCATAAGGTGGCGAGTGCTGATGCGTATGGCAAATTAGATGAGTGCTGCCAATATGATAGAACAAGCAAAACTGCACTAGCAGAAAATGCAAGTTGTTGCAAGCCTGGTGCAAGCTGTTGCACAGAAGGTGTTGAATGCAAAAAAGGAATGTCAAAAGATGGTAAAGAAATGGCATGTTGCAAAAAAGACGCAAAATGTTGTAAAGATGGCGCTTGTTGCAAATAAAATGTATAGAAACAATTAAATCATCATCGATTATTTTATTCATAGAGAAAATCTATTTTGCGTAATTGGTGATGATTTTATTTACCCATCAATTTTAATCTTATTTAATGAATACTACTTGTCATTGATTGCTAGTATTCATAATCTTATAATTTATTTCAAATGAGATATTTATGTATACTAATATTTTTCTTTTACAGTGCTACTGCTACTGCACAAGTGCAGTCGGTTGAATTAGTAGCCAGTGGTCTTACTTGTTCAATGTGTTCAAAGGCTATATTTAAGGCGCTGTCGCAATTGGATTTTGTTTCAGAAGTGAAAGTAGATATTGAAAAGTCTAGTTATAAGGTAAATTTTAAGTCGC
>CAINWZ010000135.1 GCA_903854725.1 uncultured Bacteroidota bacterium | reverse complement strand
TACATGGCTTGCGAAGATGATGCAACTTTGCCAAGAGATAAAGCAGATATTGGGACTGATAGAAGAACGGGACAGCCCATGCAATGGCCAGTTCAAGTTAAAGCAATTCGCAAAGGGCCTATAGCTCCGCTGAATTAATTATATAGACAGTACACAACTACAACGCTAAAAAAAAGGACTTACGGTAAATCGTAAGTCCTTTTTGTTGGATGATTTCTTTTTTCAATTAAACCATCAGCAACTAATGTTTTTAAACGCTCGGCTAAAACCTTAGACGCAATTCTTTCTTTCATTTCAAGTAATTGTCCATAAGTATATTGTTGACGAAATAGCATATGTCGAATAACTAATAAAGCCCATTTATCTCCAATAACATCTATACCAGTAGTTATGGGGCAATGCGATCTTAATGTTGTTTTATTCAAATTATTTAATAAAAAAGCAGCAGAAAATCATTTATTGATTGGACTGGTAACATTGACGTAACAATTAGATAACTTAAACATAACCTTTGAAGAAGTATACAGGTAGTCTTAACTATTAGATTTGCAGGTTCAAATTAAAATAGTTTTTATGAGTGCAAAACAAGTAGTGCGAAAATGCATTATTCTCTCAATTTTCTTATTTTCTATAACAGTAAGTGTTTTTGCGGAAGGAGTTAAGGGTCGTGTTCTAGATGCTACTACTGGTGAACCACTAGTGGGAGCAACTGTTACATTGAACAACCAAACTACTTATGTAAAATTGGATGGAACTTATCAGTTTAAAAAGACTAGTGTTGGTAAATTAACTATCAAAGTTGACTACACTGGTTATTTAAGTGAATCAAAAGAAATTCAAATAGCCAACGTTAATGAAACCAAGGTAGTTGATATTAATTTACGTTCAACAAGTGTAAACTTAAGTTCTGTCACAGTTAGCTCTAGTAATAAAGACAATGATAATTCAATTAGAAAGCTAGAAAAAATTGCTGATCCAATTATAAATGTATTATCCGCTAAAAATATTCAATTATTACCAGATATCACTGTAGCTAATGCTTTACAAAGAATTAGTGGTGTAACTATTGAGAAAAGTGGTTCTGGCGAAGCTCGTTATCCTATTATTAGAGGTATGGAAAAAAGATATATTAATACTTTGGTGAATGGCATCAAAATTCCTAGCCCAGACAATAAAAATCGTTTTATTCCATTAGACTTATTCCCTTCAGAATTATTAGAAAGATTAGAAGTTGGGAAAAGTTTAACACCAAGTTTAGAAGGAGATGCTATTGGAGGAACAATTAATTTGGTGATGAAAGATGCACCTGATCATTTAATAGTGCAAGGCAATGTGGCTAGTGGTTTTAATACTTCTTTCCCAGACCAAACATTTAGCAAATTCGATAATTCAACGATGAACTACTCTTCACCTGCACAAATTCATGGTAATAGTTATGTAGCTAGTTTAAGTGATTTGCCAGTTGGACATTTAAATTATACAAATTTGTCTAATCCTACTAACTCAACACTTGGTTTAACAGTTGGTAATAGATTTGGCAAGGACAATAAGTTTGGGTTTATAGTTTCTGGAAGTTATCAAAATATTTACAGAGGTACTACTTCCAATTTTTTCTTACCTAACTCTCAACCAGGTTTGAATAATATCCCTTTATTTTCTGACTTACAATTAAGGAAATATTCTGTTCAAAGTCAGAGAAAAGGCGTGAATGCTAAGTTGGATTATCGTATTAATAAGAATAATAAAATAGCCTTATTCAATACTTATGTTCATTTAGATGATTATCAAACAAGATTTATTTGGGATACAGTAGCATTAAACTCGGTTGTTGATAATTCTCAAAGAAGTCAATGGATCTTCCAATCTATTAATAATACGACATTACATGGTGAACATAAATTATCTAATTCGGATAAATTAGATTGGTCTTTGGCTTATTCAATGGCAAAAAGTAAAACGCCTGATCAAAGTTCATTTACCCATCAATATGCAATTGTGGCTACAAGTTTAACTGCAGACAAATTGCAATCTATGTCTAGAATTTGGTCAAGCAATACTGATAAAGATCTTTCTGCCTATTTAAATTTTACCAAAAACACAAGTTTATTTAACCGTGATATTGAGTTAAAGGCAGGTGGTTTATATAGAGATAAAAATAGAGATAACTATTACATTTCTTATTCTTTAAAGCCATTACTTGGTTCTGTGTATACAACCATAAACAATGCACCATTCTTATTTAATACAGGTGACGGTGCACCTACTTTAAATGGCAATAACTATACTTTTGAAGAAAAAATTACTGCAGGCTTTGTTCAGGCAAAATGGAACTTATCAAATCGCATGGAATTATTAGGAGGCTTTAGAGCAGAAAATACTAATCAACACTACGAGACTTTATTAACAAAAGATGTTGAAGCAAAAGCAGGCACAATTCAATACACAGATGTATTGCCTAGTGCACAATTAAAATTTGCATTAACTCCTAATCAAAACATACGTTTTGCTTATTACAGAGCAATCGCAAGACCCGGTTTCTCTGAATTAATTCCTGACGGTGCAGATGGTGAATTTTTCAAAGAAGTAGGAGATCCTGTGCATTTAAAGCATACCATTGCGGATAATATCGATTTGCGTTATGAGTTTTATAGTAAAGGATCAGATCAATTATTATTTGGTGGATTTTACAAAGACATCCAAAATCCAATAGAAATTTCTGCAGTTAAGCCACAAAATATAAATAGTTTATACCTACAACCAGTAAACATAGGTAAAGCGACTAACTATGGTTTTGAATTAGTTGCAACAAAATTTTTTGGTTCATTTGGGATATCAGCTAACTATACCTATACAAAATCTAGTATTACCAATGACAGTTTAATTTTTTCAAGCAGAAATACTGCTGGTCAAATTGTATCAAAGCGAGTATCTGAAACAAGACCATTACAAGGGCAGTCAGATAATATTGGTAATTTATCTTTTATTTATAAAAATCCAAAAATTGGATTTGATTTTCAAACTGCAATAGTGTACACTGGAGAAAGAGTGAGCTTTGTAAGCCCATATGCAGGATTAAACTATTGGCAATCACCTACAACACAATTAGACCTTTCCTTTGAAAAGAAAATTGGGAGACATTTTTCTTTCTATGGAAAAATAAATAATTTGACCGATGCACCTTTAGAACTTTCATTGCATCAGTCTTATAGTACATACTTAAACGCAAGTGGCTCTAGAGCATTGGCTTTACAATCAGACCCTGCAAATAAAATAGTAATTCAAAAGGATTATTATAGAACTACCTATTTATTTGGAATCCGTTATAAACTTTAAAAAATAATTACAACACAATACAATGAAACAAAAGTTTACATATTTAACATTGATTTTAATTACAGGATTATTTTCTTGTACGAAATCTGAAGAAACAAAAGATTTGTGGAAAGCAGTAATTACACCTGCCTCGCCTATTAGTGAGTCAGTTCCATTATCGGGTGCGATCAAAGGAACTATGTTAGCAGGCAAAACATATACCGTAAGTGGCGATATATTTGTAAATACAGGTGATGTATTAGTTATTGAGCCTGGTGTTACTGTAAACTTTACAGGAACTGCTGGTGTGCCAGTTGGTTTAGGTGTGAAAGGAACATTGCTTTCTCTTGGAACTAAAGAAGCGCCTATTACATTAACTTATCCTGGGGTAACTAGAACAGATGAATTGGGCTCTAATCCAGATAATGATCCTGCTTTAAAAGGTAAATGGACAGGTGTAATTGGAGCAACTACTTGCCCTTTAATTGTTCTAAAATGGACACATATTGACTTTGGTGGCGCTGCTATTAGTTCAGCTATGAAAAGTTTTACTGGAAGCTCTAGTCCATACTCTGTTTATTTTGCGAATCCTGATGGAAGTTTCATTTTAGAAGATTCTTGGATTTACGGAAGTACCGATGATCCATTTAGAATTAATGGAGGTAAGATTCATGTAATGAGAAATACTTTTGAAAAATGTGGCTATACAGGTGGCGAAGCAATGAACTCT
>CAINWZ010000134.1 GCA_903854725.1 uncultured Bacteroidota bacterium | reverse complement strand
TTCTCGATCACTGGTCGTGGAACAGTTGCTACAGGTCGTATTGAGCGTGGTATTGTTAAAGTAGGTGAAGCAGTAGAAATCGTAGGTTTGATGGATGCTCCAATGAGCTCAACCGTAACAGGTGTTGAGATGTTTAAAAAATTATTGGATCAAGGTCAAGCTGGTGATAACGCAGGTTTATTATTACGTGGTATTGAGAAAAAAGATATCCGTCGTGGTATGGTTATTTGCGCACCTAAAACGATTACTCCACATACTGAATTCAAATGTGAAGTTTACGTATTATCAAAAGAAGAAGGTGGACGTCATACTCCATTCTTTAATAAATATCGTCCTCAATTCTACTTCCGTACTACGGATGTTACTGGAGAGTGTTCTTTACCAGAAGGAACTGAGATGGTAATGCCAGGTGATAACGTTAGTTTAACTGTAAAGTTGATCCAACCTATCGCAATGGAAAAAGGTCTTAAGTTCGCTATCCGTGAGGGTGGTAGAACTGTAGGTGCTGGTCAAGTTACTGAGATTTTAAAGTAATTTAACTAAACATAATAACTGAAAGTCTTTGGTGTAAGCATAAGCTTGGACCAGAGACTTTTGGTTCATACGGGCATAGTGCAACGGTAGCATACGGGTCTCCAAAACCTTTGATCTGGGTTCGAATCCTAGTGCCCGTGCTAATATTTATAGCAGAATAGCTATATTTAATTATTATCGGATCAAAAAAAAGAATAGAATGAACAAGATTGCTAATTATTTTAAAGAAAGCTACATTGAGTTGCAAGAAAAAGTAACATGGCCTACTTGGGCTAATTTACAACAAAGCACTGTGATAGTTTTGGTAGCAACCATTATCATTACTGCTTTAGTATGGGTGATGGATTTTTCAAGCAACCAATTATTAAAGTTGATATACTCATTATTTAAGTAAGATCATGGAAACAGAAGTTTTAAATACAACCGCTACACCTGCAGTCGCAGCCGCTCCTGAAACGAAGTGGTATGTACTACGTGTAGTAAGTGGTAAAGAAAAAAAGATTAAAGAATACCTGGATAAAGACATCACAAGAAATGGTTGGCATAATGTGATTAAACAAATCTTTCTTCCAATGGAGAAAGTATATAAAGTGCAAAACGGTAAAAAAGTAATGCGCGAAAAAAACTATTTCCCAGGATACGTAATGATGGAAGTAGTGGACAACAATAACGGCGGGCGTTTGCCAGATGACATCGTAATGTCTATCAGCAATGTTTCCAATGTGATGCACTTTTTGACAGATGGTAAAGGGTCAAAAGGAAATATTATTTGCTTAAGAAAATCTGAAGTAAACAAAATGTTAGGTAAGGTAGATGAGATGAACGACTTAGGTGGTTCTATCAGCGAGCCATTCATTTTGGGTGAAACAGTTAAAATAATTGAAGGGCCTTTCAATGACTTTAATGGTGTCATAGAAGAGGTGAATGAAGAAAAGAAGAAATTGAAAGTGACCGTAAAAATATTCGGTCGATCTACTCCAGTGGAATTAAGTTTCATGCAGGTAGAGAAAC
>CAINWZ010000133.1 GCA_903854725.1 uncultured Bacteroidota bacterium | reverse complement strand
GATGCCTGATGCGTAAAATTTTGTGCATGCAAATTAGATAATTGCACCAATAGGAATAAGCAAAAAATAATTTTTAATAAAGTAGCTTTCATGTAAATAGAAAAATTAATACGCACCCTGATCACGCAACATTTTTATGATGGTTTGTAATATTATTTGTAAGTCCAACGTAAATGACCAACGATGTATATAATATAAATCAAAATGTACTCTCTGCTCCATTTCTTCGTGGGTGCGTACTTCACCCCTGCAGCCATTTATCTGCGCCCAGCCTGTGATACCGGGTTTTATAATATGTCTTTTTAAATAATTATCGACATTTTTCATAGACTCTAAATTCATAGGAGTAGGATGTGGTCTTGGACCCACCACCGACATTTCACCTTTTAAGACGTTCCAAAATTGCGGCAATTCATCTAAACTAAACTTGCGTAATATTTTTCCTAATTTGGTCACTCTAGGATCATTTCTAGAAGTTTGTTCGAAATATTCTTGTGAAGGCTTTACTTGCATCGTACGAAACTTATAACAAATAATAGGTTTATTATTCACACCCCAACGCTCTTGCTTATAAATTACATTTCCTCTTGAATCGATCCAAACTAAAATGGCAATGATGGGAAGTAGCCACCAACCAATGACGATGAAAAATAAAATAGAAAATAAAACATCAAATAAGTTTTTAAATAATTTGTTCTCCATTTTATCTAATGGCAATTCATTTAAATTAATAACAGATACTAAACCTAGATTGTCTATCTCTTCTGTTTTAATCGTTAAATCTTGCAATTCTGGCATGATCCTCACACGAATATTTCTTTGATCACAAATATCTATGCAACTTCGTATAGCGGATTGTTGATGTTGTGGCAAAGAAATAATTACTTCATCGATATGCTGTTTTGAAAAAATAGTCTCTAACTGTTGCAGCTTACCTAAATAATTTATTTTCGAATCATTAATCGTTTCTTCATTTATAAACCCCACACATTTATAACCATAATACACGTGTTCATTTAGGGTATTGAAAAAATCTAAGGAAGTTTTATTATAACCAACAATAATAATGGAGTCGGTGAGTGCTCCTTCGGCAAATGCCAGATGTTGTCTTTTTCGAATATAATATTTAGCAATTATAGAAAAACCGAAATGTATGCCTATAAATTGGCTAAATCTAAATAACTCTCCATAGGTAGACTTGGCTAAAAATAAAAAGGCACTTAATAATATGACAAATAATAAATTAGTATAAGTATTAAATAAAATTTCTTCGGGGAATTTTTTATAAATACGATTACGGTATAGCCTACACTCATTGGCAGATACAAACCATATAACCAGCACTAAAAGTAAAAATGCAAAATCGAGAAATGTTTTCGGAAAAACAAATGCCCCATTTTTGATATAAATAGCTGTTAGTAAGGATAATAACAAGCTAAAAGTATCGATGCTTATTTGTGATTTCTTATAATAACGTTGACTCCAATTCATTAACCGATATATTTTCTGCCCTTATTTTGGACAAT
The DNA here is from genome assembly GCA_903854725.1 of uncultured Bacteroidota bacterium. GTDB lineage: Bacteria > Bacteroidota > Bacteroidia > Chitinophagales > Chitinophagaceae > Sediminibacterium. Next base: position 1,099 of record CAINWZ010000133.1, on the reverse strand, counting down.
GGCTTCTAAATGGTAAAGATATAAATCCGTGACCGTTTCCCAAGTGTATTTTTCAGTAACCCCTTGGTGAATAATAGTTCTTCTTTGTTCTATAGCTGGTGCATTTTGTTCGGCCCACTGTATCCACTGCTTTACAGAATCACTATTTTTCAAAAAATAGTACCCAAATGCTTCATTTTGTAGCACTTCTCTACTAAAAACAGTATCTAAAGCGGCTATTGCACAGCCATTGGCCATGGCTTTTAACAAGGTAGGATTTGTGCCCCCAAATTCATGACCATGTAAATAAGCATAACAATATTTATATAAACTTGCTAAAGTTTCAGGACTTCGCACATAGCCTGTAAATATTAAACGAGGATCGGACATAGCCCAAATTTTGGAAGCATACTCATCTTTATAAGGCACATCACCTACAATGACTAATTTTTTGGTGCTATTTGAAGCCATAAAACCTTCTATTAATTTATCTGCATTGTTATCGGGTATCATTCTACCCACAATTAAATAATAATCTCTATTTACTAAATTCCAAGTGGATAATAAATTTTCATTGGCACCCTGGCTACTATCTGCACCATAGGCAATCACTACCGATTTTGCACCAAACTGTTCTTCATAAATTGTTTGCATCGCTGTTGCATCGGTTACGAGTAAGTTGTTAAATTTTACCGCCATTGTAGCTGCCCATTTAAAATAAGTGGCACCAAATCCTTTCCACTTTGGTCTTAACCATTCGAGTCCATCTACATTCATCATGGTTGGTTTGCCAAATATTTTGGTGATTAGTCCAAATGGTCCATTGGATACATTTAAAACCAACACCGCATCGGCCTTGCTAAATACCACATGCCAAAAAGCCATAAAAGAATGTATAGGTTGACTTAATGTTTTACTTTGTAAAGTGGGTATATAAACTAATCGAATCCCACTTATTTGTTTAGGTTTAGTAGCAAACAAATGTGAATGGCAATACACGGTTACTTCCACACCTCTTGCTGTCATTCTTTCTGCAATGGCTTTTACCAATGTTTCATAACCACTATACACATAGGGATAGCCTCTTGAACCTATGATAGAAATTTTAAGTGGTTTGTTT
>CAINWZ010000132.1 GCA_903854725.1 uncultured Bacteroidota bacterium | reverse complement strand
TTGTGAACTGGCTGGGACTCGAACCCAGGGCCCATACATTAAAAGTGTATTGCTCTACCAACTGAGCTACCAATTCTAACCGCCTTTTTAGGGGAGTGCAAAAATAAGCATTAATGAAAACTATCCAAATAAAAGGGGGTATTTATTTTCCCCACTCAAAACCGCTCTAAGTCATTCATCTTCAAATAAGAATTATATTTGTATAAACGCTAATAGATGTCCAATTTTCAAGACAAAATTGTTGTTATAACGGGTGGTTCTGATGGCATTGGAAAGGCTTTGGTAGAGCAGTTTCTAGCATTGGGGGCGAAGGTGGCAACCTGTGCTAGAAATGCGAACAAGCTTGCTTTATTAGAACAAGAAAATTCAAGTTCAAATTTATTAACTGCTCAAGTTGATGTGAGTAAACAACTAGAAACAGAAGCATTTATCAAGCAAGTTGTTGATAACTGGGGTCGAATTGATATTTTGATAAACAATGCAGGCATCTCAATGAGGGCATTGGTGTCAGAAGTTTCTGTTCAAACCTTGCAAAATGTTATGGATATCAACTTTTGGGGTACTGTTTATTGCACAAAGGCGGCTTTGCCTTCTATTAGCCAAAATAAGGGGGTAATTGTGGGGGTTTCTTCTATTGCTGGGTATCGCGGTCTTCCAGGAAGAAGTGGGTATTCTGCTTCTAAATTTGCCTTAAATGGCTGGCTCGAAGCCTTAAAAACGGAATTGTACGGATCTGGCACACATGTAATGTGGGTTTGCCCTGGTTTTACGAGTTCCAATATTAGGAATGCAGCTTTAGACAAAAATGCGCAAGCGCAAGGAGAATCGCCAATGGACGAAGCTGCTATGATGAGTTCGGAAGTATGTGCTACACATATTATACATGCCATTGAAAAAAGGAAGCGTAGTTTGGTGCTTACTTTTACTGGCAAGCGCACCGTATTTATGAATAAATATTTTCCGGCATGGGCCGACAAATTAGTGCACCATTTTTTCTTTAAAGATGGCATGTTAGTGAAGTAGCTAATGCTGTAAATAAATACCTTGTTTTCTAAAATATAAAACTCAATTTTTCGTTATCAATAGATGCCCATCATTACTTTAACATCCGATATTGGCCAAGAAGATTTCATTATTGGCGCTGTTAAGGGGCAAATATTGTCAACCATACCAGGCATGGGCATTGCCGATATCACGCATTATTTATCCAGTAAAAATTATCAACAAGGGGCTTATATTTTTAACAATGCAGCTAAGCATTATCCTGCAGGCACATTGCATTTTATCATGGTAAATTTTTTCCAATTTCCTAAACGCCATGCGCTTTTAACCAAGCACAATAATCAATACTTCATTACACCAGACAATGGTTTTTTAACGATGATGTTGGGTGGGAAGCCAAAAGAAATTATTAAAATAGATTTTAAAGAAGCCCATACTTTTTTAGAAATCACCCAAGAAATTTTTAATGCATTAGGCTCTTTTGTAAAAACAAATAATATTGGGGATGCGGGCACTGCTTTTCAAGACATTGAGGAAATTTATCCAATGCAACCCACATTAGGGCCTAATTGGATGGAGGGGCAAATTTTATTTATTGATCAGTTTGAAAATGTGGTGGTGAATATTAGAAAAGAAGAATTTGATATACAGGCACAAGGAAGAACTTTTAAAATTGTGTTTACCCGCAACGAAACCATTACCGATTTAAGTAAGCAATATGGCGAAGTGCCTATTTCTGATAAGCTTGCTTGGTTTAATTCGGCAGGTTATTTAGAAATTGCCGTAAGAGGTGGCAATATGGCGGGTTTGTTTGGATTGAGTAAGTTTGATGAAAATCAGATGAATAAGCAACGCCCCAACGACAATAAATGGTTTTTCCAGATGGTTCGGGTTTTCTTTGAATAGTCACATTTTGGGGGTATTTTTGCACCCTCATTAAATTACTAAAATTAGTTATACAATGGCATACGACGTAATCGTTTTAGGTAGTGGTCCAGGTGGTTATCCTGCGGCAATTCGTGCTTCTCAATTAGGCTTAAAAGTAGCTATTGTGGAAAAGGAAAGCTTAGGAGGCGTTTGTTTAAACTGGGGCTGTATTCCAACAAAGGCATTGTTAAAAAGTGCACAAGTATATGAATATGTAAAACATAGTGCGAATTATGGTATTACTACTACAGGAGTGAATCACGATTTTGGTGCAGTTATTAAACGTAGTCGTGGGGTGGCCGATAAAATGAGTAAGGGTGTTCAGTTTTTAATGAAGAAGAATAAGATTGATGTGATTATGGGGTATGGCAAAGTATTGTCAAGAGGAAAAGTAGAAGTGAAAGATGCTGAAGGAAAAACACAAGTGGTAGATGGTAAGTACATAGTTATAGCAACAGGTGGTCGCACCAGAGAATTACCAAATTTAAAACAAGATGGTAAAAAAGTAATTGGTTATCGTGAAGCAATGGTCTTGCCAACGCAACCCAAGAGTATGATTATTGTAGGTAGTGGTGCTATAGGTGTTGAGTTTGCTTATGTATATAATAGCATGGGAACAAAAGTGACCATTGTAGAATTTTTACCAAGAATAGTACCTGTAGAAGATGAGGATATTTCTAGAGAATTAGAAAAACAATACAGAAAGCAGGGAATAGAAATTATGACCAACTCTTCTGTTGAATCATTAGATACATCAGGGGCATTAGTAAAAGCTAAAGTGAAACAACAAGATGGTTCTTTTGTAACCTTAGAAGCAGAAGTTGTGTTAAGTGCTGTGGGCGTGGTAGCAAATATTGAAAATATTGGATTAGAGCAAAATGGAATTAAAATAGATAAAGGACGCATCATTGTTGACAAATTTCAACAAACAAGTATTGCAAGCATTTATGCCATTGGTGATTGTTCTCCTGGCCAAGCATTAGCGCACGTAGCTGCGAAAGAAGGGATCAATGCAGCAGAGCATATTGCTTATCAAGAAAAAAAATACGGACATATTCCTGAAGGAATTGATTACAATAATATTCCAGGTTGTACTTATTGTACACCAGAAATTGCCAGTGTTGGTTTTACTGAGAAAGCAGCTAAAGAAGCTGGTTATGAAGTAAAGATTGGGAAGTTTCCATTTATGGCAAGTGGTAAAGCAAGTGCAGCAGGTGCAACAGAAGGTTTTGTGAAAGTAATTTTTGATGCTAAGTATGGCGAATTCTTAGGTTGTCATATGATTGGAATGAATGTCACTGAAATGATTGCGGAGGCAGTAGTAGCTCGTAAATTAGAAACTACTTCTCATGAAATTTTAAATGCAATACATCCACACCCCACGATGAGTGAAGGATTGAAAGAAGCAGTAGCGGCTGCTTATGGCGAAGCAATAGATATCTAACTAGTGTAAATAAAATATAGAATGGCTCGTGATTCAAATTTTTTGAGTGCGAGCCATTTTTAACGATAATGAAGTACGAAAAAGAAATTAACCGAAGAAAAACATTTGCTATTATCTCTCACCCAGATGCTGGTAAAACAACATTAACCGAAAAATTATTGTTGTTTGGGGGTGCCATTCAAACGGCAGGTGCAGTAAAAAGCAATAAGATTAAAAAGCATGCAACAAGTGACTTCATGGAAATTGAACGTCAAAGAGGTATTTCGGTGGCAACTTCGGTCATGTCATTTGAATACAATAATATTCTAATTAATTTATTAGATACACCAGGTCACAAGGATTTTGCCGAAGATACTTACCGAACCTTAACGGCGGTGGACAGTGTCATATTGGTTATTGATAGTGTGAATGGAGTAGAGGCCCAAACCAGAAGGTTGATGGAAGTGTGTAGTATGCGTGCCACACCTGTCATTGTTTTTATTAATAAAATGGATCGCGATGGTAAAAACAGATTCGATTTATTAGAAGAAATTGAAAACGAATTAAAAATTTCTTTGCATCCCATGACCTGGCCTATTAATAGTGGTAAGGAATTTAAAGGGGTGTATAATTTGCACGATAAAAATTTAAGATTATTTGCTGCAAGCACTAAAGCTTCCGAAGAAGATACGGTAGCGATTCAAGATGTTTCAAGCAGCGTACTGCAAGATAAAATAGGTGAGAAAGATGCGGCAGTATTAAGAGAAGATGTAGAATTAATTGATGGGGTATATGGTGCTTTAAACCCTGCAGATTATTTGGCAGGCCAAATTGCTCCTGTATTTTTTGGTTCTGCTGTAAACAACTTTGGAGTGAAGGAAATGTTGGATACGTTTATTCAAATTGCACCGGTCCCTAGAGATAGAGAAACCAATACAAGAACTTTAGGTGTGGGGGAAGATAAGTTTAGCGGCTTCATTTTTAAGATACATGCTAATTTAGATCCTAAACACCGCGATCGTATTGCTTTTATGCGTGTATGTAGTGGAAGATTTGAGCGAAATAAATACTATAAGCATGTTCGCTTAGACAAAGATGTTCGTTTTAGCAATCCCTATAGTTTTTTAGCGCGCAGTAAGGATGTGATTGAAGATGCTTATGCAGGAGATGTGGTAGGTTTATTTGATACAGGTAATTTTAAAATAGGAGATACTTTAACAGAGGGAGAGAAATTTTACTTTACAGGTATCCCTACTTTTTCACCTGAGATATTTAAGGAATTGGTGAATAAAGATCCATTAAAAACAAAGCAATTAGAAAAAGGTATTACGCAATTAACCGACGAAGGGGTGGCGCAGTTGTTTACACAGTTTGGGGGTAATAAAAAAATTATTGGTTGTGTGGGCGATTTGCAATTTGAGGTCATTCAATATCGTTTGTTACAAGAATATGGGGCTGCCTGTGAATTTAGAACCCTGCCTTTTTACAAAGCTTGTTGGTTAACTTCAAAGGATCAAAATAAGTTGCACGATTTTTTACGCTTCAAGCAACAGAACGCGGCTATGGACAAAGATGAAGCGCCAGTATACTTAGCACAAAGTGAATGGTTTTTAAATACAGAAATTACCAATAATCCCGATATTACTTTTCATTTTACCAACGAAGTGAATAAATAATTTGTTTTAATAATTTAATATGAAGGCTAAAACACTCAAGCAAAATAAAGTAAACATTATCACATTAGGTTGTAGTAAAAACTTAGTGGATAGCGAAATGCTAAGTGGACAGTTATTGGCCAATGAAATTGAAGTAGTGCATGAAAATAAAAAGTTAGACCATAATATAGTAGTAGTAAATACCTGTGGGTTTATTGATAAAGCCAAAGAAGAAAGTGTGAATAAGATATTGGATCAGGTGGCTTTAAAGAAAAAAGGAAAGTTAGATAAGGTATATGTTACGGGTTGTTTAAGTGAGCGCTATAGAAATGATTTGGCTTTAGAAATACCAGAAGTAGACGCATGGTTTGGTACGATGGAATTGCCTTTGATGTTGAATCAATTAAATGCCAATTACAAAGCAGAATTATTGGGAGAAAGATTATTAAGTACCCCATCGCATTATGCTTATTTGAAAATAAGTGAAGGATGCAATCGTACATGTTCTTTTTGTGCCATTCCCTTAATGCGTGGGCAGCATGTAAGTAAAACCATTGAGCAACTAGTGGCCGAAGCGGAAGGCTTGGTTAAAAAAGGAGTAAAAGAGGTAATGTTAATTGCACAAGAGTTAACTTATTACGGTTTGGATATTTATAAAAAAAGAGCTTTACCTGATTTGTTAAATGCATTAGCCGATGTAAAAGGCTTGGAGTGGATACGTTTACATTATGCTTATCCAAGTAAATTTCCATTGGAAGTATTGGATGTGATGAGAGAGCGTGACAATATTTGTAAATACATTGATATTCCTTTACAGCACGCCAGCAATAATATGTTGGCTGCCATGAAACGTAATATTACTAGAGAAGAAATGGGAGAATTGATTAAAGAAATTCGTACCCGTGTTCCGGGCATTGCCATTCGAACTACATTGATCGCCGGATTTCCGGGAGAAACCTTGGATGATATTGAAGAGTTAAAAGCATTCTTGATTGAGCATCAATTTGACAGAGTAGGCATATTCACTTATAGTCATGAGGAAAATACAAGTGCACATGATTTAGTAGACGATGTGCCTGCAGCAGAAAAGCAAAGACGCGCCGAAGAAATTATGGAAGTGCAACAAGAAATTAGCTTGGCTAGAAACCAGTTAAAAGAAGGGCAGGTTTTAAAGGTATTAGTAGATAAAAAAGAAGCAGGTCGCTATTTAGGGCGTACCGAATTTGATAGTGTAGAGGTAGACAATGAAGTAGTTATTAATACTACAAAACGTTTAAAACCAGGAGACTTTGTAATGGTTAAAATTACAAAGGCTTATGACTATGATTTAGAAGGGGAGTTAGTAGACTAATACTTGTAAGAAAGGGTTGTTATTTTCGAATATTTTTTATCCCTTTTACACTATTTTAATTAAATTGAATACTCAATCATCTCAAAATATTAAGTTATGGCAATAGAATGGAAAGGGGTATTCCCGGCAGTGACCACGAAGTTTACCAAGGAGGATACTTTAGATTTATCTTTATTTACAACTAATATAAACGCGCAATTGGCTGCCGGTGTGAATGGAATTATTTTAGGAGGCACGCTAGGAGAGTCAAGTGTTTTAACCAATGCAGAAAAAGAAATACTAGTTAAAGAAACGGTTAAGATTGTAAATGGTAAAGTGCCAGTGGTTATTAATATTGCAGAAGGTAGTACTAGTGTTGCTATTCAATGTGCTAAAGATGCAGAAAATTGGGGTGCAAAAGGATTAATGTTATTGCCTCCTATGCGTTACAAATCGGATCATCGTGAAACAGTTCAATACTTTAAAGATATTGCGGCAAGTACTTCCTTGCCAATCATGATTTATAATAATCCTGTTGATTATAAAATAGAAGTAACCATTGATATGTTTAGAGAGTTGGCTAAAGTGCCGAATATTCAAGCGGTAAAAGAATCGACACGTGATATTACCAACGTCACTAGAATGCGCAATGAATTTGGAAACAGATTTAGTATTTTATGTGGCGTAGATACTTTGGCATTAGAAGAATTAGTAGTAGGAGCAGATGGTTGGGTAGCAGGTTTAGTTTGCGCATTCCCTGCTGAAACAGTAGCCGTGTATAAATTAGCGAAAGCAGGTAACATTGCGGAGGCTACAGCAATTTATAGGTGGTTTATGCCTTTATTAGAATTGGACATTCATCCTAAACTAGTACAATACATAAAGTTTGCCGAAGCCAAAGCCGGCATTGGTTCTGAAACAGTCAGAAAGCCTAGATTAATATTAGAAGGAGAGGAAAGAAAAAGAATTGAAGCGATTATTGATACGGGTATAAAAAATAGACCCACGCTTCCTGAGTTTCATAGTTTATAAAATTTACAACAAGTTATCTAATGAGCAGCATTTCTGAAATTACCCATAAGGCAGCGATTGCTTTTGAACAGTATTCTATTACCACACCCTTGCAAAGGGCAGCGTTTTTAGAAACCATTGCAAATAATATAGAAGCTTTAGGAGATACTTTATTAGAACAAGCCAATAAAGAAACCAATTTACCCTTAGCTCGTTTGACAGGAGAAAGAGGACGTACTTGTTTTCAATTACGCATGTTTGCTACAATGTTGAAAGAAGGTAATTATGTGCAAGCAAGTATTGACACAGCGATACCTACTAAAACACCACCTAAGCCAGATATTCGTAAAATGAGTCATCCCATTGGTCCAGTGGTCGTTTTTGGTGCAAGCAATTTTCCTTTTGCCTATTCCACTGCTGGTGGCGATACCGCAAGTGCATTGGCCGTAGGTTGTCCTGTAATTGTAAAAGCGCATCCCGCACATTTAGCAACCTCTACATTAGTTGCAACTGCTATTCAAGAAGCTGCTACAACTAATAATATGCCTTTGCATGTATTTCAACATGTCACTGCAACGAATTTTGAAACAGGTAAAGCCTTGGTGCAGGATGAAAATATTGCAGCAGTGGGTTTTACTGGATCTAGAACTGGTGGACGTGCTTTGTTGGATTATGCATGTACCAGAAAAAATCCCATTCCTGTTTTTGCAGAAATGGGTAGTGTGAATCCTGTTATTTTATTAGAAGAAGCACTTAAGCAAAATGCGGAAACAATTGCAAAAAATTATGCAGGCTCGATTACTTTAGGGATGGGACAATTTTGTACCAATCCTGGTATTTTAATAGCAGTAAAATCGGATGCGTTAACCACTTTTGCAAATACACTTGCCAAAGAGATGAATGTTTTTGCACCCAGTGCCATGTTACATGAAGGTATACAAGCTGCCTATTTAAAAAACAGTACCCATGCTTTAGCGCAAAAAGGAATTACTTGTTTAACCCATAATACACCTACAAGTACGAATGGTTTTCCAGTATTAACCACGGTGGAGGCAGGTACTTTTTTACAAAATCCGAACTTGGCCGAGGAGGTCTTTGGTCCTTATTCTATTTTAGTCCAATGTGATTCAATAAATCAATTAAAGGAAGTTTGGAAAAGCATACAAGGGCAAATCTCAACCACCCTTATGGGAACAGATCAAGATTTTGCTAGTCATCCCGAATTATTAAATATGGCGTTGACAATAGCTGGGCGTGTTTTATTAAATGGAGTGCCCACTGGTGTTGAAGTTTGTGATAGTATGGTGCATGGTGGCCCTTATCCTGCGAGTACCGATAGTCGTTTTACAGCAGTTGGAGTAGATGCCGCTAAAAGATGGCTACGTCCTATTTCATTTCAAAACTGGTCTAATCATTTATTGCCTTTGGCATTGCAAAACAATAATCCATTAGGTATTTGGAGAAATGTAAATAGTCAATTCACTAAGGATGAAGTAGCTTAAGATTATTTTTGAATAAATAATTTAGCTGTGTCGG
>CAINWZ010000131.1 GCA_903854725.1 uncultured Bacteroidota bacterium | reverse complement strand
TTTTAGTGCAGGCTTAGGATTGAAGTTACCTCGTGTTAAAATACAATATGGAAATGCATTTTTTCAAAGAAATTTATACCATCATTTCTCCATCTTCTATTCTTTAAAAAATATACGCTAGTTCTTTTTAGGAGGGAAGAGTGCTTTTGGTTTGGTTCCTTCTTTATTAGTTTTTGTTTTCCCTTCTTTTGTTGGACTACTTTTTAAAGGCGGTGTTTTTGCAGCTGGTGTTTTGATGGAAGGACTTGCAATAACAGGGTCTGCTTCTGGAATCGAATAATCAGATTCTGCTTTAATATCTTCTGAATTTTCTATAGCGTTTATATTTTCTAATCCAGTACTGTCTTTGGAAATAAAATCTATATTAAAATCATTGAGCATAGTTGAAGGTCTTTCGAAATTAGCATTGGGGTCTAGGTTACATGCAGGGTCTGCTGCTACTTTACTCATAAAGTATGCCCAAATAGGTAAAGAGGCATGTGCGCCTTGTCCAAAGTAATTGTCAGAGAATCTTATGTATCGATCATCACAACCCACCCATGCGCCAGCTAATAGCTGTGGAGTGTATCCCATAAACCATAAATCGCTATTATCATTGGTGGTACCTGTTTTTCCTGCAATAGATTGTGTGGGCACTGCGTATGAATACATACTGCGTCCAGTTCCTTTCTGTATAACACCTTGCATCATACTCACCACAGAATAGGCTGTTACTTCATTGATTACTTTTCTTCTTTGAGGAGAATAGCTTTCTAATACATTGCCATTTTTATCTTCAATTCTATTAATGAAAAATGGTTGCGCATTATAACCCGCTCCAGGAAACATCGTATAAGCTTGCACCATTTCAAACAAAGAAATTTCAACAGCACCTAATGCAATAGAAGGATAGGGTTGTAAATCGGATTTAATATTGCACTTTTTTAAATATTCCACAAACTGTTTGGCAGCTTCATTACTCTTGCCATTTATTTGCTTCATGATAAAGGCAGATGAACAGTTTCTTGATTCTGCTAAAGCCTGTGCCATTGGGATAGACTGTCCTGTACAAGTTTTAGGGGTATTGGGAACCATGCCATAGCCATCAAAATTTTGTTGCACGTCTTGTACAATGGTATTAGGTGTAAAGCCAGCTTCTTCTATGGCTAAAGAATATAATAAAGGTTTAATAGTCGATCCAACCTGTCTTTTGGTATTAATGTTAACGTGATCGTATTTGAATGTTTTAAAATCAACACCGCCCACCCAAGCTTTTACTTCACCTGTGAAAGGATCTACCGCTAAGAAACCTGTTTGTAATATTTGCTTATGATATTTTAATGAATCGTAAGGAGTCATAACAGTGTCTATGAATCGGTTTTTATTCCATGCAAATACACGCATGGGTAAGGGCTCATTGAAAGATTTTCTAATTTGCACTTCATCCATATCTTCTTTCTTCGCATTCTTCCATCTATCTGTTTGCTTAATGGCTAATTCTAGTTGAGCGCTAAATTCTTTCCAAATTGTACCCGATTTTATATTGCTCTGTTGGTTAAACTCTTTTTGTAAATACGACATATGTCTTGCCACCGCTTCTTCTGCATATAATTGCATTCTTGGATTAATAGTGGTGTATATTTTTAATCCATCTCGGTATAGGTCGTAAGCATCGCCGTTATTTTTTTTGTGTTCTTTGCACCATTTCTTCATGTATTCTCCTAATGTCATTCTAAAATAGGGGCCTAGGCCATTATTCTGGTCTAGCTTTTTAAAATTGGTGGCAATAGGCAGTTGTCTTAAAGCATCGGCTTGGTCTTGGCTTATATATTTTTGACCGGCCATTCTATTTAAAACTAAATTTCTCCTTTCTAAAGCAAGCTTAGGATTTCTGTTAGGATTGTATTTAGTAGGGGCATTAATCATACCTATTAACAAAGCAGCTTCTTCTACTGTTAAACGGTCGGGTTCCTTTTGAAAAAAAGTACGAGAGGCATTGCTGACTCCAAAAACATTCTCACTAAAGGGTACTGTATTTAAATAAAGTGTTATAATTTCTTGTTTGGTAAAATTGCGTTCTAATTTAATAGCAATAATACTTTCTTTAATTTTTTGAATAACACGTAAAAGTTTGTTTTTTGTACTCCAGTTATCGGTAAACAAATTCTTAGCAGTTTGCATGGTAATAGTAGAAGCGCCGCCTTGACTTCCTAAAAAAGCCACCGCTCTTATTAATCCTTCTCCATCAACTCCATAGTGGTCATAAAACCTTTTATCCTCTGTGGCTACTAATGCTTGCAACAAATAGGGGCTTATATCTCTATACTTTACGGTAATACGATCTTCTAAATAAAACTTGCCCATGGGAGTACCATCTTGTGCATATACTTGGCTTGCTAGGGAAGCAGTTGGATTTTCAATATCATTAAGGTCCGGCATATCGCCAATCCATCCCCAATTGATCATGAGTATAAACAATAAAAATACCCCCGCAGAAATAAAATAGTATTTCCAGAAAAGGCGTACCCAATTCTTTGGTTTTGTTGACTCTTGACTCACTACTATTTTATATTAAGGTTTATAAATATTTTTGAACATAAACTGTTGATATTGTTTTAAATCTTCTGTGTCTTTAATTAACAATATATTAGTCTTGCCTAATAAGTATATTTCATATTGTTTTGTTGGAACAAAAGATATAATTTCCGAACTCAGCCTTGGCTTTATTTTTGTGATATAGCTATTGGCATTAATTCTATTTTCAAATGGTCCTATCCATACAATATATTTATCCTCATTAAACTGTACGTAAGTTACGCTTAATTTTTGTTTTCTAAATTCGTCACTATTAAGATAGGTAAAGGCATTTTGCATTTCCTTTACAAAGGCAGCACTCACTTTATTCGTAGCCAAGGCTATATAGTGTTGTTCAGCGCTATCGTTTGCAAATTGAATTAGAGGTATAACAGGAACAACAGGGGCGGCGGCAATTGTCACCGTATCAACTTTAGTAGTCCCGGCCATTATTTTACCGATCCCTTTTTGAGTCTTTTTATTGAATTCCTTATTTCCTATTGAAGCGGTGTCAATGGAAGCTATTTTTTTAGCTGCTGCAGTTTGACTGCTATCTATGACTCTTTTATTGGTATCTTTTATTGCTGCATTATTCAAATTAGAAACTTCCGCGGCTATTGCAGCTGTATCTATGGTAGTTTCGGCAATTAGTTTTGCTATGTTTAAATTGCTTAAATAATATTCAGTTTGTTTTCTATTTTTTAATTCTGTGATGATATTTTTGGCTTTATCTCTGATTTTCTCATTTGTATTTTGTAGTACGATCGAATCTAGTATAACATAGGCAGCACTATCCTTTTTTTGTTGCGCATACATTTTAACCTGAATAAATTTAAAAGGAGTATTCCACTTTGTTTTTCTCAGATCACTCATTATTTGCTTTGACAAAACAGTTAAACTATCCCAATTGCCAATTTGAGATAAAAAGTAAGCTTCTTTATAATCATCTAATACGATCGATTCTTTTTTCTTTTTTAATAGAGATTCATTCTTTTTCGTCGTATAAAACCCATTAGGGAATTGGGTTAAGACTAATTGTATAATACTATCCGACTTTTCATTTAAATTATCATGAAGGTATTGACTGGCTAAGTCCAATAAGGCTCTTTCTGTAATAGTACTATCTATATTCTTATTAATTATTTTAAGGTAAATAGGGTAGGCTTTTTCAAAATCATTTAATTGCAATAAAAATGTTTGTGCATTTGTTAGTGCAGCCATATTCCATTCCTTAAACGATTTTTGTAAATCTTCTGGATTAGCAATAAGGGAATAAGTAATAGCTTTTTCTTCTTTGCCAAGTTTCCCCTTCCTTTGTGATGTATCACCTGGCATCATCTGATTGGGAATTAGGGGTTGTTTTTGAGAAGTTGACGGAGCTCCATTTTTATTGGCAGCGTATAGTATAGCAGTACTAGTTTTTCTTCTCCACTGATCTACATTAGGTCTTTCACCCCACTTTTGCGTAAAATTTTGTTTGCCTAACGTAACGGCTGCCTTATTATCAAAATAAAAATCACTATTGCTAGAATTGTCAATTCTGCTATTGCTTATAGCAAGGTTATCTAATGGTGTATATCCTGTAGTGCTGGCACTTTTATCTATGAAAATATTTTTTATAAATTCATTTTCCAGTGTTGTTTTTTTCTGCCACCTTTCAAGACTTGCTTGTTGGTTTTCAGTTGCAATATTATAAATGCTTTGTAAAGTATCTTGTGATTTGATAATTTTATCATTCTTATTAATAGTACTTATCCATTTTTTTCGAGATTGAATGGTTTCGTAGTTCGGATTGGTTTTTATCACAGTTTGTAAGCTATCATAGGCCATTTCCGCAATGGTGTATACATCATGCTGATAATTGATGTCCCCTAATAATTCGAAAGCTTTTTGCTTTTGTTTTAAATTGGTTGTATTTTTTTGAATTGATTTTATTAACCATTCATTGGCTTTACTATAGGATTTATTTTGTATCGCTAACTTTGCCATTTCAAAGTAAATGATATCCGCATAGGGCTTATACCTTTCTTTTTTTGTCATTTTCTCCAATGTATTTGCTAAAGCTTCCCATGAATTGTTTGCATTTTTGGATTCAATGCTAATCATGTTAATCTTTGCATATACACCTACTATAGGGTTTACCGCATGTTGATTTGCTTTTTTATACCAATTGTATGCTTTATCCCATTTATCTGCACTTTGCCAAAGTTGTGCAATTAAATAATACCATCTTGTTTTAGCAGCTTCGTCAGGGGCGTTGGCAAATCCTTTCTCAAGTGCCGCCGCCGCTTTATCATATATTTCCATTTGATAATACCCATAGGCTAACTGCTCATTTAAAAAAGGGTAGAGTCTTTTTGGAAAGATAGCATCAGATTGTAATAATTGCAATAAGCTTAATCCTTCATTGAGTTCCTCCTTTTCAAAATAATTTCTCGCTTGCCATATCATACTTTCATTTCGAACATTTACATTTTCGAAAAAACGGTTATTTTCTGGCGTGGCAATACTAAATTTTCCTTTATTGCGCATGTTACTTCCAATGGGCAAATCCATTCCATTTTCTTTGTCATCAAAAGAGTAATTAATAAATTGCAGAATACTTCCAGCTGTGTCAAAATTTTTATGAAATAAGTATGCTTTAGCGAGCAATAAGTAAGCATCATCCACCCAATTGCTTCTTAGATCATGTAATACAATATTGGCATTGCATCTATAGATAATAGAATCAATGCTTCTTTTGGCAATTAGGCTTAAATCATAATCATAAAAGCTAATCAGCGAAGTATAATCATCTTCATATACACTTCTTGCTCTTAAAATATTATCCTTAAGTTCTTCTTCTGCGTTAAATAAATAGTTAAACTGAGAAACGGTATTTTGGTAAGCCCTTCTTCCTAAAGAATATTTAGTGTTAAGTAATCGTTCATAGGGAAGTGGTTTTTCAATTTCAAGCGGAGCAACTTTTTTGATGGCTTTATTGGCTTGGTCATTTGCGGCGCCTTTAATTTTATTAACTTTATTTAATAAAAAATTATTAATCATTTTTTGATTGGTATCTAAAATGCTATTGACTTTCTTTATTATTTTGCTATTGTTAATATCTAACAAAGGCTTAGTCGTGTCTTGTATGTTTTTAGAAGTGTCTTGTTTTTTCTTGGTAGTATCTTGCAATTTCTTAGGGGTGACTTGTGCACTTGCCTGAATACAAAATAGGGTTAGGATGCAAATTGCCCAGAACCAATTATAGTGATATTTATGAGGGGCTAATGTATGCTGCATAAAAGGGTTAAAAACGCCTTAAAAATACATTTATTTCCTATTATTCACTTAAAAAAATAGAATCCGTCGTATCTTTAACAAGCACACTACTTTATGCCTAAATTAGACATCAATAACACCTTTAAAAGGACAAGTAATACTTACCGCTTAGTTGTCATGAATGATGATACCTATGACGAGGTTTTGGCTTTTAGACTATCAAGAAGATCGGTTTATATAGGCATTAGCATTACTTTTATTTTACTGGTAGGGATGACCATTGCTTTAATTGCCTTTACACCCCTTAAATATTATATCCCTGGGTATGGTACAAAAGAGAGCAGAACGGCAATACAGCTTTTGAAAATCAGAACCGATTCATTAGAGCAATCTATCCATTTTAAAGAGCAGTATTTAGAAGGGCTAAAAAAGGTATTATCTGAAGGTAATCCTAAACAATTAGACACATTGCCTTTGGTTTTGCCAGAAAGTAAGCAATCTTTTGATTAATGGAATCTCCGTTTTCACATAATAAGCAATCAAAGAAAGACTCAGGGGTGGGTTTGGCAAAATATGCAGGTATTGGTACCCAAATGATTGCTGGGTTATTAATGACCTTATATATTGGCAAGAAAATAGATGCTTATTTTTTATGGTATAATAAACTAGCACTAATATTTCCTTCACTATTTATTATTGTAACGTTGGTGATGGTGGTGAAGGACACACAAAAGAAAAAATAACTTGTAAAATTGATCGAAAACTATAAATTCTCTTAACACAATCTTATTTCAATAATTATTTCTTATGTTTTTTAAAAAAAATAGAACTGCCTTTCTTTTGTTTATTGTTATTCTAATAGCAGGAGAGACTGTGCTTTTTAATGGTATCACATTGCCTATTAAAGTTAATTTTATATTGGCAGTGAATATGATGCTATTTGCAATGGCCTATTTGAATCATCTAAGACTACAAAGAGTGGATGAAACGAATCCGAATGCGATGATTAGATCGGTCATGATGGGCACGCTATTGAAATTAATGGTTTTTGCTGGGGGTGCATTAACGTATGTGAAACAAGTAAAAGAGCCAGTGGGGTATCCAACTTTATTAATTAGTATGGTTTTATATCTATTATACACATGGCTTGAAATTAAAATAGCTATAGACAAAAAATAAAATTCAATTATAACTTATAATTATTTTGGCTAAAGTTGAACATCCCTTACATGCATTAAACGCTTATCTGCCAGAAGGTGCTTTTGAGCCAGTGGTTCAATTAATCAATCATTATAAAGTTCACTTAACTGTTACAAGAGAAAGAAAATCGGTATTAGGCGATTATAGACATGCTGCCATGGGCACTAATCATAAGATTACGGTGAATGGCAATTTAAATAAATATGAATTTCTTATTACTCTTTTACATGAATTAGCACACCTTTTATGTTTTGAACAATATAAAAATAGGGTAGAAGCACATGGTAAAGAATGGAAAAATATTTATGGTCAGTTATTGACTCAATTTATACAATTGCAAATTTTCCCAGATGATATTCGTAAAAGTTTGCAAAAAACCTTACTCAATCCTGCGGCCACCGCCAATGGCGAAACTGCATTGTTATTGGTGCTTCGTAAATATAATCCAATGCAGAAGGAAGGCATAGTGGTGCTAGCGCATTTGAAAGAGGGGGATTTGTTTATGGAAACAAAAGGGAGAACCTTTAGAAAAATTAAATTAAGACGAAAGCGTATAGAATGCATTGAATTAGCAACAGGTAATATTTATTTATTTAGCGCATTAACAGAAGTACAAGTAGTAGCAGGGTAAGATTGTTTTATTGACCTTTTATATTTTATAAAAAGGAAGTTATAGAAACAAAATACCCCCGAGTTCGGGGGTATTTTAAAAATCATTAGAGGATAATTCAAAGCCCATAAATTCTTCGAATTTGGGCTGTAGAATTT